>NZ_AP019827.1:1836810-2142946 GCF_008327825.1 Leptotrichia shahii
ACTAACATTTTTTACATTCTCATTCCGCAATTTTGACATTATTTCCACAATATAGCCATATTCCAAATGCTCGTCCGCTGTCAATGCAACATTTTCAAGCATCTCTTTCGGCAATCTCAAAATCTCATTATGAATATTCTCTCCCGAAATTTCTTTAACATTATTTCCTAACTTCAAAAAATATTTTTTTTCTCTATTAACTATTATTTCTATCTTTGCCTTCTCTTTTTTATCAAATTTAGCATCTGATTTAGGAACCGAAAGCTGAAATTGTGAATATTTATTAAATGTCGTAGCAATCATAAAAAATATTAATAGCATAAATATGACATCTATAAGATTAAGCATTGATATTTCTGCATTCTGTCTACTTCTTCTGTTAGAAAATTTCATTTTTTATTCCTTTCAATACTTTATAATTTTTTTTTCACTCTTCCCATAATATGTAAAGCCGCTCTTTCCATTTCTAAAGCTACTGCATCTATTCTTCTATTAAAATAATTATAAAAAATTAGTGCAGGTATTGCTACAATTAGACCAAATGCTGTTGTATAAAGTGCTTCTGATATCCCAGCCGCAACTGTTTTTGAACTTTCAGCACTTGCAGACAATGCTGAAAACGATGTTATCATCCCAGTAACTGTTCCAAGAAGCCCCAACTGCGGTGCCGTATTTACAACTGCTCCAAGAAGCCACATTCCTTTTTCCAGCTTTCCTGTCTGTCCTAAAACCGCTTCTTTTATTACCTCTTCAAGATATTCCTTCTCCGATTCCTCAATTTTATCCAAATCTAAATCTATATTTTCCATCGTTTTTGTAATAATTTTAGAAACTGAATCTCTTTTTGATTTTGCAATCTTAATAATTTCTTCTTTACTTTCTGTCTTCAACGCTTTGTAAAGCTGTTTCCTATACTCTCTGGTAAACTCTTTTTCCTTCATAAGAAAAATCCATAATTTTTCCAGAATTACCGCAACTCCACAAATAGAAGCCAGCAGTATTCCCCACATAAATATTCCACCTGCAATAAAATAATGTAGCAACATTCATTTTTCCTTTCTATAAATTATTTTGATAATAATAATATTTTATATCATAAATTTATGTATGTCAAATGTTTTTTGACAATTCAACTAAATTTTAAAAATAAAAAATGGAACTGCTAAATTTAAAGTATGCAAATAATAAAAATTTATGCTTTCCATACAATTTTTTCAGCAAGTCCCAAATTTTTTTTAACTCCTATGCTATGTTCTAACTCGTATTCTTTCCATAAAAACTATTTTCCAGTTTCATTTCTTCTAATTTGATTAGAGATTCTTTCTATTAACTCATCTAGAGGAAATCCGCCACGCATCGCAATCATATCAAGCGTTGCAACTTTAGACATTATCATATATTGAATTGGATCAAGCAGTTTTTTGTATGTAGGCGACAATGTTGGCATAAATTCTCTTATATAAGGATATTTATCTATTATTTCTCCAATTATTGTATTTTCTGTTAATCCATAAGGATTTTTATCTTCTTCAAAATCTTTTTCATTCTCTTGATTAATTTCAGATTTTTTAGGTTTTTCCCAAGTTACAAGCGTTCTCTTTCCTTCAAGGCTTCTTATTCTCGTAACATCTTGCATCATCTCAAGAACTCCTTTAAATATACCTTTTTCATCTCTCACAGCTACATAATAGATATAAATAAATTTCCCATTCATTTCAAGCCAAAAATCCACTTCATCTTGCTCATTATTTCTAAATGCATCAATTATTTCCAAAACCGAAGCAACACTTTCTCTTGGATGGCAATTTTTAACATCTCTTCCTATAACTCCCGCACTTCTAGGAAAAATTCTATGTTTCGTATCAGTATAAAACTTAACAATCTCATTTTCATCCACAAAAGATAAATCCACTGGCATATGTTGGAAAATTAAGTTTATTTGTTCCAAAGTAAGTTTTCCTTGTTTAACATCTAGCACGTCAGATTTTTCTCCGCCTGTATTCATATTATATTTTGAAAGAAGTCCCGCTAAGTCGTTCATAAAATTACCTGTTTGAGACGTATTTATATTTACATTTTCCTCTTTTTCAATTTTTTCCTCTTTTTTCTCAGGCAAAAATCCTTCAGGCTTGTCAATCAGGAAATATCCAATCTCATCATCGCCACTTCTCATATTTCTAAATTCTTCTTCAGTAATCATTTTAAGCGAAGTTGGAAATAAAATCTCTTCTTCCTTATGCATTATATCCAATGTCAATTCCCAAGCAATTTCCTGTTTCGCATAAAATTCTTCCATTTTATCTTCCATTAACAGCTTTCTAGCCTCACTTATATTATCCCTGACTGCATTATCAAAAGTCCACATTATTCTAGACGGTCTGTCAAACCCTTTACTTTCAAGTATCGAAAATAACTGATGCTGTTTTCTAGCTAAGTGTGTCAAATTAAATGTATAAAGTTTATCGTAAAACTCCAGCCATCTATTTTTTATAAATTTCTTATTTAATTCTTCCTTCATTTCAGCAATCAGCTTTCTAGCCGCTTCATTTTCCCTCAAATAAGTTTTTATTGGATGTCCCTCAGGCAACGAAGAATCTTCTCTTTCAATAATTTCATCAAATAAATCAAGCACATCATCCATCTTATCGTGAACAGTTGCATCGTCAAATCCTAAATCCTTTATTTTCTGCTCAGAATAGGCAAACTCAGCAGGAGTTATCTTTTTATCCTTAAAAGTTTCCTTTATCCGCCTTCTTGTCGTTTCAACATCCGCTGTTCCCTCTATATAATCTTTCTTAATTTCAGTCATTTTCTCAATCAAATCAAAATTTATATTCAAATGATCCTTCATATTCGCTTTTTCCATAAAAAACACCACCTCATATTTTATTTTTTAATTAAAGTTCAAAATCTTTTTACAAATTAATTTTATTTAAAAAATATTTGATTATAAAACTTCTATTTTATTTTATCATATTTTTATCTTTAAAATATGTAACTTATGGTACATTTTCAAAAAATAATCCAAATTTTAACTGCTTTTGGTAACCAATATTTTCATTTTTTTTCAATTTTCCAATAAAAAAGCAGGAAAAGCATTCTCGATACAAGAATATTCCTGCCTCTATATATTTTATTTTTTACTTAATTTCTATTAAGTTCTTATTTTTTATTTCCTAAAATATTTATGTTCAAAAATTAAACTTCGATAAATTTAGAAAATTCTTCCATTGTTTTATCAAGTTTAGCTTTGACATTTTCATTAGAATCTGCATTTACGCTGAAATAGAATTTAATTTTTGGTTCTGTTCCAGATGGTCTTGCTGTAATAAATGTGTTGTCTTCCAACACGAATTGCAACACATTTTCTTTTGGCAATTTAATTTCTTTTTCTTCACCAGTTTTCAAATTGTATTCTTTATGTGTGAAGAAATCTCTTTTAATTTTAATTTTCTTGCCAAGCAGTTCATCTTTTACATTTTCTCTCAAGTTTCCCATTAATGCTGCCATTTGTTCAATTCCATCTTTACCTTTTAAGGTTACTGATTTGATTCCTTCTAAATAATATCCGAATTCTTCATACAATTTTTGTAATTCTTTGTAAATAGAAGTTCCTTTTGAGTTATAATAAGTTGCCATTTCAGAAATAACCATTGAAGTTACTAAAGCATCTTTATCTCTTGCATGAGTTCCTATCAAATATCCATAGCTTTCTTCAAATCCAAATAAATATTCTCCAGCCAATTCTTTATTTTCAAATTGTCTAATTTTTTCTCCAATATATTTAAATCCTGTTAGTGTTTTCATAACTCCAACATTTTTAGCTGGAGCGACAACATCAATCATCGGTGTAGAAACTACAGTTGTTATCACTTTTGCATCTGATGGAATATCTTTCTTATAGTTTAATAAGTATTGCAATAGCAATAACCCTACTTGGTTACCATTTGGATAATACCATTCATCTTTGTCATCTCTTATTGCAATTCCGATTCTGTCTGCATCAGGATCATTAGCTAAAATTAATTTTGCTCCAATTTCATTTGCCAATTTTGTTCCCAATTTAAATGCCGCTACTTCTTCAGGATTTGCATAAACTACTGTCGGGAAATTTCCGTCAGGCTCAATTTGTTCTTTTACAACTTCAAATGAATATCCAAATTCAGATAAAATTCTCTTCATTGGTCTTCCACCAGTTCCGTGAAGCGGTGTATAAACAATTTTGAAGTCTTCTTTTCCTGGAATATCTGTATGTATAGTTTGTTTTTTGATTGCTGCTATATAATCGTCATCAATTTGATGATCAAGCTGAATAATTAATCCTTTTTCTCTTCCTTCTTCTTCAGAAATAACTTTTATTTCTTCCAATGTCCCAATCTTATTTACTTCTTCAACAATTGCTGGTGCATGTGGATCGACAACTTGTGCTCCATCATCCCAATAAACTTTATATCCATTATATTCGGCAGGATTATGAGAAGCTGTAACGACTATTCCGGCCATACATCCTTTATATCTTACACCAAATGACAACTCAGGAGTTGAACGTAAGCTTTCATAAATATATGCTTTAATTCCATTTGCTGCCATTACCCTTGCAGTATTCAATGCATATTCCCTCGAACCTATTCTACAGTCATGAGCAATTATAATTCCTTTTTCTTTTGCCGCTTTTTCATCAAAACTTAACATATAATTTGCAAGTCCTTGAGTTACTTTTCTAATTACATATTTATTCATTCTGTTAGTTCCAATTCCACGAACTCCTCTAATTCCTCCAGTTCCAAAACTCAAATCTTTAAAAAATCTATCTTCTATTTCTTTTTCATTCCCTGCAATGCTTTTTAATTCTTCTCTGTCTTTTTCATCAATGGCATCTGAATTTAGCCAATATTCATATTTTTTAATGTAGTCCATGGTATTCCTCCTAAAGTTTTATTTAAAAATTTAATTTTAGTATATTTTTTTGTAATGAATTTCTCTACACCCTATTTTAATTTTACCACATTTATTTCAATTAACAAGTATCTAAATGAAAAAAAATTATGTTTTTTTTTACTAAATAAATTTAATTTTATATTTAAAATAGAGGTCTATTTTTTAATTATAGTTTATTTTTTTAAGAAATAGAAAATGACAAAATTGAAAAAATATAGTATAATGTAAAAAAGTCACTTTAGAACCGATGACTATTCCATTCCAATCTAAGTTTTAAGTTTTATTTATTTTAATATAATTTTTAAAGGGTTTTGAGAATGGCTTTATTATAAAATAAAATTAATTAAAAATTTTTAGATTTGGAATCTGTGAAAATTAGATAGAATTTTTAGAAAGGATAATGACATGAGTAAAAGAAAAATTGAAGGTATAATCTGGTTTGCTGTTGGACTTATATTGGTTTTATTATTAGCAAATAAGTCAAAAATGCTCAGTGATAATATCGGAGAAAATATATTTTCGCTTATATTGAGCGGAATTACGTTATTTTTTGGAAAAATGACATGGTTTATAGCTGTAGTTTCCATGTTGTATGGAATAACTCTATTTTTTCATGAAAAAATAAGAATTGACATAACACAAGGGAAAATCGCTGCGTTATTAGGGTTATTTTTAAGTTGGGGAATGATTTTGATAAGAGGTTCTGTTGTTAAGGGAAACCCTTTATCAGATAATTTTACCGAGGCTGGAAGACAACTTCTGGAAATAGGGTTTGGACGTGAAAGTGGAGGAATTTTGGGAGCATTGCTTTCAATGCCATTTTATAAAATACTGCATTTTCAATGGATGTTTTTTGTTCTTTTAATAGTGGCATTATTTTTTGTAGCGTTGCTAATCAGAGATTTAATTGAGCTTGGATATGAAGTTTTAAAAGAAGTAATAAAATATTATAAAAGTGATGATTACAAAGAGAAAAAAAGAAAATTAGCTGCAAAAAAATATGCTGAAAATTTAAAGAAGACGGATTATAAGCGGTATCAAAGAGAAATGTTAAAGGCTAAAATTATACAGTCTAGAAATGAAAAGCTAAGTTTTGAAATTTCTAAAAAGCCTAAAAATAATTTTTTACAAAAAACAGAAGTTTACTCTAAAGAAGAGCTTGCAGAAAAAGAAAAAGAATGGATTGAAATTTTTGAAGAAAAGGAAAAAGGGAATTTTAAAAAAGACGAAAATGCAAGAAGAGAGAAAATAAAAGAAAAGGAAAAAAGAAAAAAAGAAGACACATTGGAAACAGTTGTAAAACCATTAGAAAATACAGAAAAATCTGAAAATAATAAAAATACTTCAGACACAAAAAATGAGAATAATTCAGAAAATAAAAAAGAAGTAAAAAATGAAAAAAAATCTGAAATCAAAAAAGGTAATGAAAAGAACGAAAAAGAACCAAAGCTCGAAATTATAACTCCCTTAAAAAAAGAAGAAATTAATTCAGTGAATGCAGATCCAAATTTTCAGCAATTTCCAAAACTTGAAGCATTTGAAAATGGAGAATTAAAAGAAAAAGAGCTGGAAGATGAATTGAAAAAAATTAATGCAGTATTTGATAATGATCAGGGATATGATGACGTCGTAAAAAAATCCATTGCAGAAATTTTTAAGTCAAAACCGATGGATCTTGAAAGAAAGCAGAAAATAGAAGAAAATATAAGGGAAAATGTAAGTCATTTGGAAAATGTATTAAAGGAATTTGGAATTGATGCAAAAGTTGTAAATTATGAATATGGACCAACTATAACAAGATATGAAATTATAATTCCAAAGGGTGTAAAAGTTAGCAAAGTAACGGGACTTTCAGATGATATTGCAATGAACCTTGCGGCGGAAAGCATTCGTATAGAAGCTCCAATTCCAGGAAAAAATACAATTGGAATTGAAACTCCAAATAAAATAAAGGAGCCTGTGCATTTTTCAAATATTATAAAAAATAAGGAACTTGATACTGGAGAATTAAAGGTAATATTGGGAAAAGATATTGTTGGGCGAGATAAATTCATAGATATTGTTAAAATGCCACATTTGCTTATTGCAGGACAAACAGGATCTGGAAAATCAGTTTGTGTAAATACGTTAATTTCAACATTGATTTCAAAAAAATCTGACAAGGAAGTAAAATTTATAATGGTTGATCCGAAAATGGTGGAACTTATGCCATATAACGATATTCCGCATCTTTTAGTGCCAGTAATTATAGATCCTGAACAAGCTGCAATAGCATTAAAATGGGCAGTTAACGAAATGGAAAACAGATATATGAAACTTATGGAAAATGGGGTAAGAAATATAAAAGGTTATAATTCATTGAGCTTCGTGGAAAAAATGCCGTATATTGTTATAATAATTGATGAGCTGGCTGACCTTATGATGGTTGCCTCTGGAAGCGTGGAGGAATCAATTGCAAGAATTGCACAAAAGGCAAGGGCAGTTGGAATCCATTTAGTTGTTGCGACACAACGGCCATCTACAGATGTTATAACTGGAATGATAAAGGCTAACTTGCCAAGCAGAATTTCATTTGCACTAAGATCACAAATTGATTCGAGAACAATACTTGATTCGGCAGGCGCAGAAAAACTTTTAGGTCAAGGTGATATGCTATTGCTTGCCAACGGATCTTCAAAATTAGAAAGAATACAGGGAGCATATATTTCTGATGAAGAAGTTAAAGACTTAACTGATACGTTGAAATCTACCAAAAAAGTAAAATATAGAAATGAAATTTTAAAAGAACCTGAAGAGGAAATAGATGATGATACAGATCCTTACTTTGAAAATGCAGTAAATATCATAAGACAGGAGAACAAAGTTTCAATTTCACTTCTTCAACGCAAATTAAAAATAGGATTTAACAGAGCCTCTAGAATTTATGATCAGCTAAAGGAACATGGAATTATAAGTTATGATGATCAGATAATAGCCGATAATATTAATGAAATTAATTAAAAAAAAGATAAATTTCAGGATATTAATTAATATTATAGAAAATTCATCCTTAAAGTTGCTTGAGTATATTCAAAAAAAATGGTAAAATACTTTAAGGCTATAATAATTGATAGATATTTTATAAAAAAACAAAAAAGAATGAAGGAGATAGAATAGATGAAATTTTTTGACTTGTTTAAGACAAATATAGCACCAAAGGCTACACGTGATATAGCTATTGATTTAGGAACGGCAAACACTGTCATGTATGTAAAGGGAGAAGGAATTCAGGTAGATGAGCCAACTTATGTGGCTATCAATAAGAAAACAGAAGAATTGGAACATATCGGTGAAAAGGCAAAGGAAATAATCGGTAGAACAGCTAAGCATACTGAAATTATTCGTCCATTAAAAAATGGAGTAATTTCAAATTATGAAGTTACTGAAAGAATGCTTGAAGAATTTTTACATAGAATAAAAAAAGATAAATTCCAAAGCTCGAGAGTAATTATATGTGTTCCAAGTGGAGTTACACAAGTAGAAAGAAGAGCAGTAATTGAAGTTGTAAAAGATGCTGGAGCAAAAGAAGTTTATCTAATTGAGGAACCAATAGCCGCTGCAATCGGTGTTGGAATTGATTTATTTGAACCAAAAGGGCATTTAATCGTCGATATAGGTGGAGGAACTACTGAAATCGCATTTATTGTATCAGGTGGAGCGGCATTATCTAGATCAGTTAAAATCGCTGGGGATCATTTAAACGAAGATATTATGGAATTTGTAAAAGATGAATATAATTTATTAATCGGTGAAAGAACGGCTGAAGAACTAAAAATGAATACAATAAGCCAAGATGATCCTGAATTTGAATATGAAATAAGAGGACGTGAACTAGGAGTTGGATTACCAAAAAGCATGAAAATTAAGACTTCTGCTATAAATGGAGCAATTACAAGACACATTGATGCAATTATTGATGAAGTAAGACTTACGATAGAAGAAATAGAGCCTGAAGTCGCAGCGGATATTTATGAAACAGGAATTTATTTATCTGGTGGTGGAGCAGGTATAAAAATCTTGAAAGAAAGAATTGAAAAGGAATTACTGTTAAAGGTAACTGTTGGAGATGATGCGATTCATGCTGTAGTAACAGGAATTGCAGAAGTATTGACAGATTTCAAGAGATACAAAAATATTATCATTTCACCAACACACGAATATTAATTTGAATAATTAGAAATTAGGGGAATTTTCTGAAAGAAACTATATAGGAGAATTCCCCTATTAATGAAAATAGTGGTAACTTATGATTAGATATGTTTGATAATCTAAGTTTTTTTATCTATGACAAGAAGTCAAGATTCCTTACTTTAGAAGATTTATTTTATTAGATTCTAAGTTTGTATAGTTATCGAACAGGTTTATTGTAATTACAAAATTTTTTAGCATTAAATAAATTATTGTTACAGAAAAAATAAAAAAGAAAAATGGTAGAATATGGAAAAGTTTGAAAAAAAAGAAAATGAAGATAAACAAAGCAATATAATTGGCGTTCAAAGAAAAATTAGAATTAGTGAAATTGAAGAAAAAGTGGAAGCAATTATTTTTTTGGCAAAGGAAATAGTGACAGTACAGGAACTAGCACAGTTTTATACAATGGAAAAGTTTGAAATGGAAGAAGTCCTGTATAATTTGAGGGAAAAGAGAAAAAATACTGGAATAAACTTAAAAATTGAAAATGGAGCAGTTTATCTAGTATCGAATCCGCTTTTTGGCTTTGAGGTGAAAAGATTTTTTAATCCAGAAATGAAATTAAAGAAATTATCACGTTCAGCAATGGAAACATTGGCAATTATTGCATATAAAGGACCTGTAACTAAAGCTGAAATCGAACAGATCCGAGGTGCTGGAGCAGATAAAACAATGGCTAATCTTTTGGAAAGAAAATTAATTTATATTTCTGGAAAGAAAAAATCAATTGGAACTCCAAATTTATATGAAGTGACACAAGATTTTTACAGTTACTTGAATATTCACGGAAGAGAAGAATTGCCTGGAAGTGAGCAGTTTCAAAAAATTAATTTGCTTTATAAAGAAGATGAAAAAACGCAAATTGAAAGTCCAGATAATGAAAATGCTGAAAAATAAAAATTATATTTTAGTTATTTAGTAAAAAGAAGGTTGAACTTTCTTCTAAAAATAATTTTTAATAAATTAAAAAATTAGAAATTAAAAATAAAGAGGTAAAAAATGAGATTAAATAAATTTATAGCAGAAACGGGATTTTGTTCTCGTAGAAAGGCTGATGAGCTAATAAATGAAGGAAGGGTTACGGTAAACAAGCATGAAGCTATTATTGGAATGGATATAAAGCCTGAAGATGTGGTTAGAATTGATGGGGAAAGAGTGAAACTTAATACAAGATATGAATACTATATTTTAAACAAGCCAAAAAGAGTTATTTGTTCAAATGAGGATAAATTTGGACGTAAACTTGCAATTGACTTTATAAAATCACGTGCCAGACTTTTTACTTACGGAAGACTGGACTTTATGACAGAAGGTCTAATTATAATTAGTAATGATGGCGACGTTTACAATCATGTAATGCACCCAAGAAAAAAATTATACAAAAGCTATGTTGCCAAAGTAAGCCGTGAGATTGACGACAAAGATATCGAAGCATTGCAATATGGAGTTGTAATTGACGGAAAAAGAACAGCACCTGCTAAAGTTAAAAAAATTGACAAAAAGGAACTTAGAATTGCAATTTTTGAAGGAAGAAACCGTCAGATAAGAAAAATGCTGGAAACATTGGGGTATAACGTTAATTCATTGAAACGGATTAAAGTGGGAGAACTTACGCTTGGGAATTTGAAAGTGGGAGAATACCGTGCTTTGAATGAAGACGAAATTAAATATTTGAAAAATTTATAAAAATAAAGTCGTTAAAAATTGAGAAATAATAGTATTTTTGACAGCTAAAGGAGAAAATGTGAGTAAAAAATTAATATTTTTAATAGATTTTGATATTACAATTAGTAAAAAAGATTCGACAGATACGCTACTTTCGGTGTATCAGCCAGAATTAAAGGCAGATATCAGGAAAAAATATCGAAGTGGCGAAATTACGATGAAGGAATATTTGCAGACTGGGATTGAGAGCTTGAATATTACGAAAGAGGAATTTCTAGAAACATTGAAATTAGTTGGAATTGACGAAACGTTTACAGATTTTGTAAAAAGTGGCATTGAATTCAAAATTGTAAGCGCTGGGACAAAATTAAATATATCAGGTGTTCTTAGAAACTACGGAATTGACTTGGATGAAAATGAGATTATATCAAATGATATTAAATTTAATGGGAATAAGATTACTGTTTCATTTCCGTATTTAGATAAAGAGCAGTATTACGGTGTTGATAAAAAAGAAGCCGTTCAAAAATATCAAAATAAAGGTTATACGGTTTATTTCGTTGGCGACGGACCTTCAGACTACAGGGCGATTGAAGTGGCAGATTTTTCTTTTGTTAGAAAAGGAACTCGAGCGATTAAGTTTTGTCAAGAAAATGAGATTGATTTTTTTGAGTTTGAGAATTTTGATGAAATTTTGAACTATTTGAAAAAACAGGAGTCAAAATGAATTATTTAGCTCATTCGGTTATATCACTTGAAATTGATAAAAAAATGAATGAAAATACGCTTTATGGCAATTTTACTGGAGATTTTTATAAAGGGAAGGTTGAGAAAATCGAATTACAAGAAAATCTGAAAAGCGGGATAATTTTGCATAGATTGATTGATAAAATTTCTGATAGAGAAGAGAATTTTTTGAATGAACTTTTGCGAGAAAAATTTGGGATTTTTAAAGGGATTGTATCGGATATGTATGTTGACCATTTTTTGTGTAAAAATTTTGAGAATATTTTTAGTGGAAATCCTGATTTTGAGAATGTGGAAAAAGTTGAAAGAAAAATAATTAAAAATATTGAAAAATATGATGAATTTTTTCCAAGTGATTTTAAAAGTTTTTTTAACTGGCTGAAGAGAGAAAAAGTTTTGGCAAGATACAAAGATTTGGATTTTTTGGAGAGAGTTTTTCTTGGAGTGTCGAAAAGAGTGAGAAAAGGGGAAATTCTTAGAAATGCAGTTTGTGAACTGAGAAAGAATTATGGGGAATTTGAGGAGAAATCATTGAGAGAGTTTTTGTTTGTGAAGGGAAAAATTGTAAAAAATTCTGAGAGAAGTGAGAAACTATGAAATTAAAAGAATTGTTTCCAAATCAAGATATTGAAAATATGGAATTGAAAAAATTGATAGAAATGATAAGTTATAAAGATTTTAACACATTGCTAGAAAGAACCAAAAATAAGAAAGATATTGATTTTTATATTGAATTGCAGGATTTGGTTATACGGAGTAAACAGAAAGAAGCGATTGAAAAAGGGATATATTAATTATGGAAGATAGAAATTTTTATTTGTTTGCAGGAGTAAATGGAGTAGGAAAATCTACTTTGTTTAGTATAATTACTGAGGATATTAAAGAAACTTTTAGAATAAATACTGATGAAATAGTTAAAAAAATTGGAAATTGGAAAAATGAAGCTGATCAAATAAAATCAGCAAAAATAGCAATTAAATTGAGAAATGAATATATTGAAAAAGGACTTTCTTTTAACGAGGAAACTACATTAACTGGGAAAACAATATTAAAATTAATTGATAAATTAAAAAGCAAAAATTATAAACTTCATTTGTTTTATATAGGAATAAATAGCGTAGATATTGTAAAAGAAAGAATAAGAAATAGAGTTCTAAGAGGCGGACATGATATTCCTGATAAAATTGTCGAAAAAAGATATAATGAATCTTTGAAAAATTTATTGAAAATTTTAAATAAATTTGATAATGTTACAATTTATGATAATACAAAAGAATATAAAATGATTTTAAAAATTATAAATAAAAAAATAATAAAACAATCTAATGAGTTACCCAATTGGGCTAAAGATATTTTTTAAAGGAGGAAAATAGCGAATGTTAAGCAAAGAAGATGTACTGAAAATAGCAGCACTTTCAAAGCTGGAATTTTCAGAAAGTGAAATTGAAAAATTTAGAGTGGATTTGAATAAAATTTTTGATCATATGGAAGAGTTGAATAGCGTGGATACGAGTGAGGTTGAGCCACTTTTTAATGTGCTTGATTTGAAGGATGTATTGAGAAAAGATGTTGTTAAGAATAGTGGAATTAAGAAAGAAATCTTGGAAAATGCACCAAATAGTGATGAGGAATTTATAATTGTTCCAAAAGTTGTGGGAGAAAATGCGGATAATTAGGATGTATTGAAAAATGTCTGATTGGTAGAATTTTTAAAGAATAGAAGTTTGAAAATTGGAAGAGAAAAAATTTTTTGAAAAATTGAGATTTTTAGATACATTTTAGAAAAAAATTAGAAAGGTGGAAAAATGAGTTTATATAAAAAAACGGCTAGTGAAATAGCTGGAATGATAAAAAATAAAGAAATTTCTTCTGAAGAAGTGACAAAATCTTTTTTGGATAGAATTGAGAAAACTGAAGAAAAAATAGGAGCATTTTCTAATGTATTTCCTAAAAAGGCTATAGATGAGGCAAAAAAATATGATTCTGAAAACAATGAGGAAGATAGGAAAAATTATGATATTGAGTTGTTGTTTGGAGTGCCTGTGGCTTTGAAGGACAATATTGTATCAAAAGGAGATTTGACTACGGCTGCATCGAAAATTCTTAAAAATTATGTGGGAGTTTATGATGCGACAGTTGTGGAAAAATTGAAAAAAGCTGGAACACCGATAATTGGGAAAGCTAATATGGATGAGTTTGCGATGGGGTCTTCAAATGAGAATTCGTCGATAAAATCAGTTTCTAATCCGTGGGATTTGACAAGAGTTCCTGGTGGAAGTAGTGGAGGATCGGCAGCGATGGTTGCAGCGGGACAAGCACCGATTGCACTTGGTTCAGATACTGGTGGAAGTATTAGACAACCTGCTTGTTTGACTGGAACTGTTGGGATTAAGCCGACTTATGGAAGAGTTTCAAGATACGGACTTATGGCATTTGGATCTTCACTTGATCAAATTGGAGCTTTGGCAAAATCGACTGAAGATTTGGCTAGACTTTTGCAAATAATTGCGGGATATGATGAAAAGGATGCGACAAGTGTAAATGTGGAAGTTCCTAACTATTTGGAAAGTTTGAATAATGATTTGAAAGGCTTGAAAATTGGGATTCCAAAAGAATATTTTGCAGAAGGATTAGATGAAAATATTAAAAAAGTGATAATGGATTCGGTGGAAAAATTGAAGGAATTAGGAGCTGAAATTAAAGAAGTATCACTTCCATATTCAAAATATGCGATTTCTACTTATTACATAATTTCATCGGCTGAAGCTGCTTCAAACTTGTCAAGATACGACGGAGTAAGATACGGTGTGAGAGAAAGTAACGAAGATGTGGAAAAAATGTATGTTGAATCAAGAACAAAAGGTTTTGGAGATGAAGTAAAAAGAAGAATTATGATTGGAAACTATGTGTTAAGTTCTGGATTCTATGACGCTTATTACAAAAAGGCTTCGCAAGTTAGAAGACTTATTAGAGATGATTTTTCAAAAGCATTAAAAGAAGTAGATGTTTTATTAACACCAGTTTCTCCAACAACAGCATTTAAAAAAGGTGAAAAAATTACTGATCCAGTCCAGATGTATTTGGGAGATATTTTTACCGTATCAATAAATATGGCGGGGCTTCCTGCAATTTCAGTACCTGCTGGATTTGTAGATGGATTGCCAGTTGGAATTCAGTTGATTGGAAATTATTTTAGAGAAGATTTATTGTTTAATATTTCTCATAAATTTGAAGGTGTTCGTGGGGAAATTGAATATCCTGAGTTTTAAAAATAGAAGTAAAAAAATTTTTTAAAATAATAAAAGATAAAAAAAAAAACATTTAAGAATAGCGAGTTTTTTATTAAATAAAGTGGAAATGAAAGATTTGAAGGAGAAAGGAAAAATATTAGAAAATGAGTATTGAATATGAAACAGTCATCGGACTGGAAGTGCATTGTCAATTAAAAACAAATACAAAAGTATGGTGTTCGTGTGATGCCGATTATGATAACAAACATCCAAATACATCGGCGTGTCCAGTGTGTACTGGTCAACCAGGAGCATTGCCAAAATTGAATGAAAAAGTGCTTGATTATGCGATAAAAGCGGCACTTGCTTTGGGATGTGAGATAAATGAGGAGAGTCAATTTGATAGAAAAAATTATTTTTATCCAGATTCGCCAAAAAATTATCAAATTACGCAATATTTTAAACCTTATGCGGAAAATGGGACTTTGAAAATTACGACAAATTCTGGAAAAGAAGCAGTTGTTGGGATTGAGAGAATTCAAATTGAGGAAGATACGGCGAAAAGTATTCACACAACTTCTGAAACATTGTTGAATTACAACAGAGCGTCTGTTCCATTAATCGAGATTATTTCTAAGCCAGAAATTAAAAATGCTGAAGAGGCTTATGCGTACTTGAATACATTGAAGGATAGATTGAAATATACTAAAGTTAGTGATGTAAGTATGGAATTGGGGTCGCTTAGATGTGACGCAAATGTTTCTGTTAGAAAAAAAGGTGAAAAAGAATTAGGGACTAGAACGGAAACTAAAAACTTAAACTCGTTTAAAGCGGTTATGAGAGCTATTGAATATGAAACAAATAGACAAATTGAAGTGATCGAAAATGGTGGAAGAGTTGTTCAGGAAACTAGACTTTGGGATGAGGAAAATGCTGTAACTAAGCCAATGAGAAGTAAAGAGGAAGCTATGGATTACAGATATTTCCCTGAGCCAGATTTGCCTACACTTGTAATCTCTGACGAAAGATTGGAAAAAGTAAAAGGTGAAATGCCAGAATTTGCTGATGAAAAAGCGAGAAGATTTGTAAATGAGTATAAATTGCATGAAATGGAAGCTGCAACACTTTCTTCGGAACAAGAATTAGCTGAATATTATGAAGAAATTGTAAATGATACAAAAGAGCCAAGACTTGCGGCAAACTGGGTGTTGACAGAAGTTTTGAGAGTGTTGAAGGAAAAAAATATTTCGATTTCAGAATTTAATGTAACGCCAAAAAATTTAGGTAAATTGATTAAATTGATTCAAGCAAAAACAATTAGCTCAAAAATAGCGAAAGATGTATTTGAAATTTTATTGACAGAAGATAAAGATCCTGAAATTATCGTAAAAGAAAAAGGATTAGTTCAAATTACTGATGACAGTGCGATTGAGAAAATTGTTGAGCAAGTGTTGGCTGAAAATGCACAATCGGTTGAAGATTATAAAAATGGTAAGAGTAATGCACTAAAATATCTTGTTGGACAAGCGATGAGATTGTCTAAAGGCAAGGCTAATCCTCAAATGATTAATGAAATAATTTTATCTAGACTTGAAGGTTAATATTGGTTAAATTAGGAGAAAAATGAAAAAGGGCAAGAAAAAAAATAATATTATTGACAGAGCAAAGTCAAATATGGAAAAAAACAGAAAAGAGCAAAAAGTTAAGAATTTTTTCAAAGTATTGTTAAAATATTTAAACACATTTAGAGGAAGATTTGGACTTTTGGTATTGTTTACAACTATAGGATTTGCAGTAATACTTGGAAAAGTGTATAGTCTTCAAACTGGAGGTGGAAAAGAATACAGAGAGAAAGGTGAAAAGCAATATTCATCTCAAAGTTTTACAAAAGCTAAAAGAGGGCGAATCTCCACCAGTGATGGACAAGTTTTAGCTTATGACAACGAAGAATTTATTATTAATCTAAATCCTAGCCTTATTGAGCAAAATAATATTGACATAGTGCTTGAAATGTTAAAAAAATACATTCCTGAACTGGAGATCGAAAAATATAAAAGCGAGTATTTAAAAGATAAGCAGATTCAAAAAAAATATTTAAAAGTTGAGCATACAATTCCCTATAATACAAAAATAGCCATTGAAGCAGAAATTGATAATGATATCAAAAATATGAAAAAGAAGAAAAAAGAGGGCTATAAAAGAAAATTTAAAGGGGTAACATTTGAAACATTATTTACAAGAAATTATATTCAAAATAATGTCTTTCAAGAAACTCTTGGGTATGTAAATAATGAAAATAAGGGCGTTTATGGGATTGAAAAATATTATGATAAGGAACTTTCAGGAAAAACAGGCATTATAACTGGACTTAGAAAAATTCCAAAGGCTTTACAGGGAATTATGAAACTTGCGAATATAAAGAAATCTGAAGACAGAAAAGAAGAAGAAGGAGATAACCTTGTACTTACAATTGACAGTTTTTTACAATATGCTCTTAATGATGAACTAGAAGATGCTTATGTAAAATATAATGCTTCTTCTACAATGGGAATTTTAGTCGAGGTAGAAACTGGAAAAATACTTGCAATGTCATCGTATCCAAAGGCAGAAGAAAAGGCTGAAATAAAAAATAGACCAATTACAGATTATTTTGAACCTGGTTCAATATTTAAGCCTATAACAGTTGCAATAGGATTGGAAACAAAAGCAATTAATAAAAATACAAAAATATATTCATCAGGTTCAATAAAAGTATATGATACAATAGTAAGAGATCATGACAGTTCAACAATTGGGACTTTAGGTTTAGCAGATATAGTTGCACATTCTGGAAATGTGGCGATGGTAAAAATACAGAATGAGATTAATAAAAATACTTTTTACCATTATTTAGCAGATGTTGGATTCGGCGGAAAAACAGGCATAGATACGTATTTTGAATCAATGCAGAAACTTCGTGAGTTTAAAACTTTGAAAGATGAAGTCAGAAGGGCTAATATATCTTTTGGACAGGGGATTGCAGTAACGCAGATTCAAATGATAATGGCATTAAATACAGTCATTAACAATGGTAAGTTAATGAAGCCTTATCTGGTAGACAGGATAGAAGACAACAAAGGGAATACGGTAAAACAGAATAAGCCCGATATGATAAAAAAAGTATTTAGTGATGAAGCCTCAAGATTAAATAGAAAGTATATGGAAGCAAGTGTAAATCGTGGAACTGGAGGAGGAGCATATATACCCGGCTACCGTGTTGGTGGAAAAACAGGAACTGCTCAGAAAGCTGGAAAGGATGGATATAAAAATAGTCATGTCGGTTCATTTTTTGCATTTTTTCCAGCAGACAAGCCTAAATATGCTATATTGATAACTATCAGTGAACCTAAAGGTGAAAAATATTATGGAGCGCAAGTTGCCTTGCCATCTGCAAGAAATGTACTACAAAAATTAATAGAGTATAAAAGAATACAGCCAGATGGAAAAATTAAGACTATAGATATAAAAAATACTGAATCTGTTCAAGTGGAAAAGAAGAAGGATCTAGGAAAAATAAAGCAAGATTTTAATAAAAATATTATGCCGGATTTGACAGGAATAAGTTTAAGGGAATTTTTATCAATTTATCCACAAGGGAAATTTTCACAGTATGAAGTTACTGGAAGTGGAGCGATTATTTCACAGTTTCCTGAAAAAGGAACAAAATTAGATAAAAAGTCTAAGATACAAATAATGTTGGAATAATTGAAGAAAAACAAGGAAGGTTTTTGAGGAATAAAATGTATTATTATGAAATTTATATAGAGAATAATAGAGGAATATATACATATAAGTCTAAAGAAAAATACGAAATTGGACAATGGTGCATTGTCAATTTTATAAATAGGTATAAAATGGGGCTTATTCTAGCAATAACTGAAGAAAGTAAAATTCAGATTGATATTTCTAAAATAAAAAAAATTAAAGAGGCAGCCCCTGTTTTGTCCATTCCTGATAATCTTATGCAACTTATAAAATGGATAAGAAATTATTATATAAGCGATTATTATAGTGTCATAAAGGCAGTTTATCCAGGAGCATTGAAATTAAATTATTCTAAAAAGGCTATTTATCAAAAGGATTTCTTAGAAAATGAATATTTGATTGGAGAAGATAATTCAGAAAATAGTCTAGATGAAATAAAAAAATTTAATGATTATATGAAAAAGCGGAAGGAAG
The DNA here is from genome assembly GCF_008327825.1 of Leptotrichia shahii. NCBI lineage: Bacteria > Fusobacteriati > Fusobacteriota > Fusobacteriia > Fusobacteriales > Leptotrichiaceae > Leptotrichia > Leptotrichia shahii. Next base: position 1,855,839 of record NZ_AP019827.1, read on the forward strand.
TTACAATTGCGACTTTGAAGAAAAATTTTTCCAGCAAGATTGTGGAAAAAGCAATAAACGAAAAAGTTATTTCTATTGAAAAAAAAGTAATTTTAAATTCTAAAATTTCAAAAGGGGAAAAGAAAAAAAGTGAAATTGCAGAAAAGGAAATTATTTTGAATGATGAGCAGCAAAAGGCTGTAGATACAATAAAAAATAGCGAAAACCAAATTTTTCTGCTAAAGGGAATAACTGGTTCAGGGAAAACTGAAATTTATATTAATTTGATAAAGGAATCCTTAAAGCAAGGATTTGGAAGTATTTTCCTAGTACCTGAAATTTCACTTACGGTTCAGATGATACAAAGACTTGAAGAGGAATTTCACAATGAAGTGGCTATTCTTCACAGCAAACTTACAGACAAGGAAAAGCGGGAAGAGTGGACATTTATACGAAATGGGGAAAAGAAAATAGTAATCGGGGCAAGATCGGCAATTTTTGCTCCAGTTCAGAATTTGAAGTATATCATTGTGGATGAGGAGCATGAAAATACCTATAAGCAGGAGAATAACCCACGTTATCACGTAAAAAATGTGGCGATAAAAAGAGCATTTTTGCAAAATGATAATTTGGAAGAAGATGAAACTGTAAAAAGTAAGAAAATAAAAGTGATTTTAGGCTCGGCAACTCCTTCATTTGAAACGTATTATCAAGCACAGCAAGGGGATATTGAATTAGTTGAGCTTACGAAACGGTATAAAAATGCAAAATTGCCCAAGTTTGAAGTTATCGATTTAAATGAAACTGCGGAAAATTTTTCTGAAAAACTATTGGACAAAATTTCACAAACTTTGAAAAAAAATGAACAAGCTATATTAATTTTGAATAGAAAAGCATTTTCAAATTTACTAAAATGTAAAGATTGCGGAAATATTCCAACTTGCCCAAATTGCAGTATTTCCTTGAATTATTACAAATATGACAATCAACTGAAATGTCATTATTGTGGTTATGAAACACAATTTAACAGCACGTGTGATGAATGTGGCAGTCATAAGATGAGGCAAATTGGGGCTGGAACTGAAAAAATCGAGGAAGAGCTAGCAGGACTATTTCCATCGGCTAGAATTGTAAGAGTGGATTCAGAAAGCATAAAAACTAAGCAAAATTATGAAAAAGTTTATAATGACTTTAAAAATCATAAATATGACATAATGCTTGGAACACAGATTATTGCAAAAGGATTGGACTTTTCAAATGTAACATTAGTTGGAATAATTAATGCTGATATAATCTTGAATTTTCCAGATTTTAGAGCTTCAGAAAAAACTTTTCAGCTGCTGACACAGGCTTCAGGGCGTGCAGGACGTGGAGAAAAAGATGGAGAAGTGATTATTCAGACTTTTAATGGAGAAAATGATGTAATAAAAAAAACTATCGAAAGTGATTATGAAGGTTACTACAAAAACGAGATGATTATACGAAAAATGTTAAATTATCCGCCTTTTGGAAGAATTGTGATTCTAGTAATTTCAGCGACAGAAGAAAATTTAGCAAAGGAAAAAGCTCAGACTTTACGGAAAGAAATTGTTAAAAATATAGATACTGTCGTGAAATTGACAACAAATAATTTTATATCGGATGCTTTTAAATCACCAATTTATAAGATAAACGGTAGATACCGATATCAGATATTTTTTAAATTTGAAAGAGAAAATATTTTGAAAATAAAAAAAATTATAAAAAAATGTGCTGGTAAATTTCAGAAAACGGAGAAAAAACTTAGAATAACCATTGATGTAGATCCTATAAATATGATGTAATTTTTATAATATACTCGACCCCAAATTGAAGTTTAACAATATAAGGATTATTTCAAAAAAATTGAAATAGTCTTTTTTTTATTGAATATTACTTATTTTTGTTATATGAGAAAAGGGTAAAAATTTGAAAAATAGTTTAAAATGTGGTAAAATAAATAAATTTGTAAAAAATAAATGGATCTGAAATATAGTTGAGAAATGACTAATACTATTTCCCATTTAAACAGCAGACTGGTTATAAATTTCTTTGCAAAGGAGCAAGATGTTAGCAAATAATATAAAATATTATTTTTGAATAAACTTTGAAATAAAATGATAAATATGGTTTTAGTAATCAAAAATAAATAGAAAAATAAGAGATATGTTTTATGATATAGTATCACTACTTAAAGGCTAACTTTAAAATTATAATTTTGGAAAAAATTGAGATTTATTCAGTTTTTGTTTATAAAATTTAGAAAGAGAAAATGATGAAAAAAAGATTAGATTTAATTCTGGTGGAACGGGAGCTTTTTGAGACACGGGAAAAGGCAAAAAGGGAAATAATGGCAGGTAATGTCATTGTAAATGAACAAGTTGAGACAAAGGCAGGAACTATGTTTATGGACAATGATAAATTAAAAATTCGTATCAAGGATAAACTAAAATACGTCAGTCGTGGTGGCTTGAAATTAGAAAAGGCTATAAAAACTTGGGATTTAGATTTTAAGGATAAATTAGTACTTGATATTGGAGCATCTACTGGAGGATTTACCGATTGTGCCTTGCAAAATGGTGCAAAATGTGTGTATAGTGTTGATGTTGGAAAAAATCAGCTCGACTGGAAATTGAGAAACGATGAAAGAGTTCTTTCATTGGAGGAAATGCACATAAAGGATCTCAAGCAAGAGGATATTAATAATGAAAAGGTAAATTTCATAGTAATTGATGTTTCTTTTATTTCTTTGACAAAAGTTATTCCATATTTTAAAAAGTTTCTTGCAAAAACTGGTAATATTGTGATGTTAGTAAAGCCGCAATTTGAAGTTGGAAGAGAAAAAATTGGAAGAAATGGCGTTGTAGAAAATGAAGAATATCATGATGAAGCTATAAAAAAAATAATTTCTTTTTCAAAAGAAGGTGGATATGAATTACTTGGCGTAGAAGATTCGCCAATAAGAGGAACAAAGGGAAATAAGGAGTTTTTAATGTTATTGAAATTTTCATAAATTCAAAATGGCAATTTATATTAATTTTAGAGTTGATTATTTAAGTATATTTTAGGAGGAAGAATGAAAAAAAACAAAATAGTACAGGCAATATTAGGACTTGTATTAGTGAGTATGCCTTTATTTGCGGCAACTACTATAGTAAAAACATCAAAAAATGATAAGGATACAAGTGCTGGATACACAAAAGATGCGACAGAATTGAACAGAATTGTAGATGTAATTAATATTATTGAAAATAATTTTGTTGGAAAGGAAGCTACTCCAAGTAAGAATGATCTTTATGAAGGTGCTGTTGCAGGAGTTGTAAATAGATTGAAGGATCCTTATTCAGAATATTTATCTAAAGCAGATCTTGCTGATTTTTCAGAAGATATGGATGGAGAATATGTTGGAGTTGGAATGAGCATTAGCAAGAAAAAAGGAGAAGCTCTTGAAGTTGTTTCACCATTTATAGGAAGTCCTGCTGAAAAAGTTGGAATTAAAATAAAAGATAAAATTACAAAAGTCGATGGAAAGGATATTTTACCGCTTACAGCAAATGAGACTGTAAAACTTTTGAAGGGTAAAGAAGGTACAAAAGTTGATGTGGAAGTGGTTAGAGAAGGTAAAAAGGAGCCAATGAAATTCACATTGACAAGAGCAAAAATTAAATTAGAAATGGTAGAAAGTAAAATGCTCGAAAACAATATTGGTTATGTTAGTCTTTTGAAGTTTGGAAATCATGTTGGAGCAGAAGTTGAAAAAGCTATAAAAGATTTACAAGCTAAAGGAATGAAAGGTTTAATTCTAGATTTACGTTCTAATCCAGGAGGATCGCTTCAAGAAGCACAGGATATAGCTTCTCTTTTTGTAAAAGATGATTTGATAGTTTATTTGAAATATAAAAATGGACAACAAAGAAACTACAACAGAACTTTAAAAAATCTTGGTAATTTCCCATTAATTGTATTGACAAATAAAGCAAGTGCAAGTGCATCAGAAATTGTAACAGGTGCAATTAAAGATTATAAGCGTGGAACAATTATTGGAGAAAAGACATTTGGAAAAGGAATCGTGCAACAAGTTATACCTTTAAGAACTGATGATGCTATAAAACTTACTATCGCCCAATATTTCACACCAAAAGGAAATTATATTCATGAAAAAGGTATTGAACCTGACATAGAAGTTAAAATGGAAGAATTGCTGACATTAAAAGGTTATACTAACGAAAGTGAACAAGCTAGAAAAAACAGAGAAAAAGAAATCGAAGAAATAATAACAAAAGATAAAGGTAAGGAAGAAGCTGCCAAGATTATTTCTGCAGGTGACGTTCAATTGAAAAGAGCAATTGAAGAAATGAACAAAAAAATAAAAAAATAGTTAAAATTAAAGAAAACAAATAAAGAATTAGGAGAAAATATATGTTTTATGTTATTGGTACACCAATTGGGAATTTGGAAGATATAACTTTTAGGGCGATAAAGACTTTAAAGAAAGTTAATTATATTTTTGCAGAAGATACGAGGGTTACAAAAAAACTTCTTTCCCACTATGAAATTGAAAAAACGGTGTATCAATACCATGAACATAATAAACTTCATCAAATCACAAATATCATCAATCTTTTAAAAGATCAAAAAGAAATTGCACTTGTAACAGATGCAGGAACACCGTGTATTTCAGACCCTGGATTTGAGCTGGTAAATGAAACTTTGAAAGCTGGAATAAAAGTTGTTGGAATACCGGGAGCTTCATCAATTATTACTGGAGCAAGCATTTCTGGATTAGATATGCGAAGAATGGCTTATGAAGGCTTTTTGCCAAAGAAAAAAGGAAGACAGACACTTTTCAATAAATTAAAAGAAGAAGAAAGAACAATTGTAATTTTAGAATCTCCCAACAGAATTTTAAAAACTTTAAAAGATGTAAAAGAATATTTGGGAGAGCGATATGTTGTAATAACAAGGGAACTTACTAAAATTTATGAAGAAATAATTCGTGGAAATGTTTCAGAAATTATAGAAAAGCTGGAAAAAAAGCCGATTAAGGGAGAGATTGTTTTATTTATAAGGGCAATAAATGATGATGGCATTTATTTAAAAAATAAAAATTTAGAGTAATTAAAAATTAGTAAAGATAAGATAGATTTTTATAAATAAATTTTGATTAATAAATATTTTTCTGTAATTTTTATATTTTTTTTTAATCAAGGGAAATCAATCGCCATTTTCCTTGTATCTCTGTCTTGTCTAAGCATTTTAATTAGGGTACAATAATTATTTTAATACAGACATAATAAACAAAATTTCATTAGAATAAAAATATTTTTTGAGTTTTTATCTTTAATTTTAAAATTAATCTTAAATTTTAGGATTAAAAATAAAAATTTAGAAAGAAAATGGAGAGAATGAAAGAATGAATATAAACTGGTATCCAGGGCATATGAAGAAAACGAAGGATTTGATTGTAGAAAATCTCAAGATAATTGATGTTGTGATTGAGATTTTGGATGCAAGGATTCCGATTTCCAGTAAAAATCCAGATATTTCAAAATTGGCGAATAATAAGAAAAAAATTATTGTGCTTAATAAAGTGGATTTAATTGATAATAAGGAATTGAAAATTTGGGAAGATTATTTTCTGAAAAATAATTTTTCTGACTATTTTGTCCCTTTAAGTGTGGAAAAAGGGACTAATTTTAATGAACTACGAAAAATCACGGATAAAATTTATGCAGAAAAATTGGAGAAGATGAAGAAAAAGGGACTTCGTAAAACTGAAGTAAGGGCAATGATTGTTGGGATTCCTAATGTTGGAAAGTCTAAATTTATAAATAAATTTGTAAATAAAAATAAGGCAAGAGTGGGAAATACTCCAGGATTCACACGTGGGAAGCAATGGATAAAAATTGATGAGAAGCTGGAATTACTAGATACACCAGGAGTTTTATGGCCAAAATTTGAAGATGATGATGTAGCTTATAATTTGGCGATTACTGGTTCGATAAAAGATGATGTGCTGCAGTTGGAGCATATTGCGATAAAATTTTTGAATAAATTAAAAGTTCTTGGAAAAATTGGAGATCTTATAAAGGTTTATAATTTGGAAGAATATACTACAGATGAAGAAATTTTGGGAATGGAAAGTCATAAAATATTGGAGATTCTAGAAAAAAGACTGGGAGTTTCTAAAAATGATGAGCATAATTATGAAATTATTTCAAGAAGATTGATGAGAGATTATAGAATGGCGAAAATTGGAAAGTTCTTTTTGGAGTTTCCTAAGAATTAAAGGAGAATTATAAAATGAGAATCGGAATATTTACTGATACATATAGACCTCAGGTAAATGGAGTTGTCAGCTCGATTATGACACTTGAAAAGGAGCTTAGAAAGCAAGGGCATAAGGTATATATTATTACTACAACTGATCCTGATGCACCTCAGGTAGAACCTAATGTTCTAAGACTTCCAAGTATGGAATTTAAGCCGTTGCCACAGTATAGGTTAGGGATGATTTATTCGGCAAAAATAATAAAAAAAATAAAAAGACTGGAATTGGATATTATTCATTCACAGACAGAATGGGGAGTTGGAACATTTGCGAGATTTGCTGCGATTAATTTGGAAATACCGCTTGTTCATACCTACCATACGTTGTATGAATATTATACTCATTATATTTTTGGATCAAGATTTGTTAAAGCTGGAAAAAAAATCGCAGCTGCAATTAGTAAGTTTTATTGTGAAAAATGTAATGCTTTGATTGTTCCCACAAGAAAAGTTGAGGATATTTTGTATTCTTATGGTGTAGATCAGACAATGAACATTATTCCAACTGGACTAGAACTGGATAAGTTTTATCGTGGAAATTATTCTGACGAAGATTTGGGATTTATGAGAGAAAATTTTGGAATTGACGAAAGTGATTTTCTTTGTGTGTATATTGGACGGATTGCAGAAGAGAAAAGTATAGATTTGTTAATTGACATGTTTTCTAAAATTAAGGATGAAAAATTTAAATTTATGATTGTTGGTCGTGGAAGAATCTTAGATGATTTGAAAAAACAAGCTAAAAAACTTGGAATATCTGATAGAGTTATATTTACTGGGGAAGTGCCGCATGATAAAGTTGCTGCGTATTATCAGATGGGAGATGTATTTTTGAATGCGAGTGTATCAGAAACGCAAGGGCTTACATTTGTGGAAGCAATGGCAGCTAAGACACCTGTTGTAGCAAGATATGACTTAAATTTAGAAGACTTGCTTGTAAAAAATGAAGCAGGACTTGTTTATAAAAATGAAAAGGAATTTATTGATTCTATAATGCTTTTAAAGGAAGATAAGGAATTCAGGGAAAAAATTATTGAAAATGCTTTTGTTGCTTCACAAGATTACACAGCACAAAAATTTGGGGAACGTGTAGAAGCAGTTTATAAAAAAACAATAGAGGAGTATGATAGTCGTGAAAGTTTTACTATATTCAGAGGGGAAAAGTTCCTTCAGCAAATCCGGCGTTGGGCAAGCCTTAAATCATCAGGTAGAAGCCCTTGGAGCAAATAATATTGAAATTACGCAGGATCCTGAAGATGATTATGATTTGGCACATATAAATACAGTTGCACTAAAATCTTATGAAGTATTGAAACAGGCAAAGAAAAAAGGGAAGCCTGTAATTTATCATACACATACAACTTATGAAGATTTTCGTGGAAGTATAAAGGGAAGTTATGTCTTGTCACCAATTATAAAATTTTGGACAAAGAAATTATATAACGAAGCAGATTATTTGATTTCTCCGTCAGAATATACAAAAAATCTTATAAAATCAAAATACTTGGAAAAAGAAAAAGAAATTAGAGTAATTTCAAACGGTGTAAATATAAATAAATTTAATAAAAATGAAGTTTTAAAAGAAAAATTTTTAAATGAATATAAATCAGTATATGACATAAATAAACCCTTAATTATAACAGCTGGACTGCCTTTCGAGAGAAAAGGGATAAAAGATTTTGTAAAAGTGGCACAGGAATGCAGCGATTACCAATTTCTTTGGTTCGGATCATCAAGTGTAAAATCAATGTTGCCTGATAAAATACAAAAAATCATCGAAAATCCGCCAAAAAATCTAATTTTTCCGGGATACGTTGACAAAGATATTCTAATTGGAGCATTTAGTGCGGCTAAAGCATTTTTATTTATGACTTATGAAGAAAATGAGGGAATTGTAGTATTAGAAGCACTTTCAGCAAAATTACCGCTTGTAGTGAGAGATATTCCTGTGTACGAAGACTGGCTGGAAGATGGAAAAACTTGCTTTAAGGCTAGGACTAACGAAGAATTTTGTGAAAAAATAAGAAATATTGTGGAAAACAATGTGGAAAACTTGGATGAAATTATAGAAACTGCCTATAATATTGCCGTAGAGCGGGATTTGCTAAATATAGGAAAAAAATATAAGGAATACTACGAGTATATATTGAATCAAAAAAACAAATAATTTTAATAAATTAAGAAGAGAAAACTGTTGACAACAAATAAGAAAATGGTTTTCTTTTTTATTTACATTAAATTTAATTAAATTTTATAGTATTTATGTAATGCTTTCTTGAAAAATTATAAAAAATCTAGTAAAATATTATTATTAATAGAATATACATTTTGGTTAAAATATAATAATATTTCTAATTTCTAATGTTTAAGTATAAAATTATAAAAAAGAGATTTGCAGAATTAAGGGAGAACAGAATTATGAAAAAATTACATATTTTAAGTACAATGATGCTGTCAGCAGCAACTGCAATGGCTCAGGAAATAAAGATAAATGGGGGCTGGGACTTTGACAGGGCATATAAAAATGATTTAACTAAACATCATAAGGGGCTTTCAAATACCAGCTATGATTATAAATTCAAAAACGGTCCTGTTGCAGGAATAGAGTGGTTATTTGACAATCAAGGAAGGCTTGAACTAGGAATTGGTGCGGAACATAAGTTTTCTGTGAAATCTTCAGCCTTAAAAGATAAGAATGAAATGAAAATGTATGAAATAACACCAATGTACTTAACAAGTAAATATAATTTAATAACTTCTAAAGAAGGAAATGATCTTGTTTACCTTATTGGAAGAGTAGGGTATGCTAAGGCTAAAGCTGGAAGAGATAATAAAGAAGATTTGAATGATAAAGATTTTCATGGTGGACTTTATTATGCCGGCGGTCTAGGTACTCAAGTCGGTCCCGTTTCAATCGAAGCATTATATGAAAGGTCAAATTTACGATATGATAAAATGAATTTAGGTAATATAAACAGAAATAATATAAATACCCTAAATAATTTTAAAAAGACTAAAGATAATATAAATACAGTTGGTGTAAGGGTAGGATACAGTATCGGAAATATCAAAAATTTACCAAAGAAAAAAAATGAAACTGTACCTTTTGATCCTTTTAGAACTGATATTTTTGCTAAAACAGGAGATATGCAGTATACTACAGATAAAATTCAGAAAAGAAAATGGAATGGCGGAGAACTTAGATTAAATGCAGGATATAATTTTAAGAACAGATATAATGTCCAGCCAGAGCAATTTTTAGGAACAGGAATGAAAAATAATAAATGGCAGTCTGCAAAATCAGATTTTGATACTAAAAAGATGCCTGTTGCTGGCTTAGAATATTTATTTGATAATCAGGGAATTGTTGAACTAGGTCTAGGTGTTGAACAAAAATTCTATGATATTACAGCTTTTTTTAATGATAAAAATCAAAAACATGTTTTAAGAACCTATTCCGCTTATGCTACAACAAAAATTAACTTAGTAAATAATAAAGGTAATAATCTTCTTTATGCTGTTGGACGAATAGGATATGTACATGGTGAAATAAAGGAAGAGAACTTTAACAGGAAAGATCTTCGGGGCGGTCTTTACTACGCTGGAGGATTAGGTACAGAATTAGGACCTGTTTCCATAGAAGCCCTTTACGAAAGGTCAAATTTTAAATATCAGCCAGAAGATATTATCAATCCTATAAAAACTAAAAGTAAAATTGACACATTTGGTATAAGAGTAGGATACAGAATAGGAAGTATAAAAAATAAACCTAAAATAAAAGAAGTTAAGACAGCAGGCTATGCCTATAATGACATACCAGAAGAAGATAGAATAGATATAGCTAATAATTTGAAAGATAAAAGTAATGAAGTTTTAACTTCTAGAAAGAATCCTATAAAAAGGCAAAAATCTTTGGAAAGTGAAACAAAGGAAGCTAGAGTGGCAGACTATTATACCTATAATGATATACCAGAAGAAGACAGGATAGATATAGCTGGTAATTTAAAAGGAAAAAGCAATACTGTTTCAACTTTAAAAAAAGGTACTATAAAAAGAGAAAAATATTTTGAAGATGAGATAAAAAAAGAAAATGCTAAAACTGTATCTAAAGAAGATTCCATAGATATAATCAATAATTTAAGTTTTAACAGATTATAAAATTACAAATTTTCTAAAAAGAAAAAATCTAACTATAATGTGAAGTTGAAACATTAATTTTGGGAAGGAGATAGAAAATGAAAAAAATTATAGTTGCTGGGCTACTCCTAATTTTTATGAGTTTTTCAATAATGGCTGAAAATATAGGTAATGTGTCTTCTTCAGTAAATGAAGTAAAATCGCATAATGAGATATTATTGAAATGTTTAAATATAGCGGAAGAAAGTGCACAAGAAACTGGAATAACTGAAAATAATGGCAATAATATATTTTTAAAATGTTTAAATTTTGAAAATAGTAGTGAAAATACAGTTACAACAAATAAAATTAGCTCTAAAGATATATTGCTGGAATGTTTAAATACAAATGAAAATACAGCAGGTGAAGCAGAAAAAAATGGAAATTCTGATGAAAAAATACTGAAATGTTCAAATATAGTTAGAATAATTAATGCAAATGAATTACTTCAAACAGATAAAATTGGAGGCATTAACGGCATACAGCTGAAATGTTCAAATACAGTAAAAAATGGAAATAAAGCTGAAATACCAATATCAGGCAGCATCGGTTCAAATAATATAATATTAAAATGTTCCAGTGTTTCTGAAAATCTTCCGAAAAATGAAACAGTAATAAATAGTGGCGAAACATCTAATTCAAATGAAATAACTCTAAAATGTTCAAATATAGTTAGAGTTGTTGATGGGAATAAAGTTTTTCCAGACAACCCAGAAAATAGCGATGCAGTAATATTAAACTGTTCAGATGCAACGGAAAAAAACAGCAATATTATTGGAAATATAGAACAACCAAAAGGAAATTTAGGATCTTCAGGAGGTAATATAGGAGGGAAAGTTCCTATTGGGCCTATTATTGGCGGAGTGGCAGGAGCTTCTGCTGTCGGAGCAATTATTGGCGGAATTGGACATCATGGTGGTGGTGACAACGGCAGTTCTAGCCCTTCAAAAGGTGGCAGCGGAAAAGACGGAAATTCCAAGCCTCCAAAAAATGGTGGCGGAAAAGATGACGCTTCCAATCCTAAAAAAGAAAAGAAAGATGATCCCAAAATACATAATGTGAGAGGAATTGGAATACAGCCTGTCAATCCTTTTTGGAGAAATAATCTTCAAGAAGCAGAAGATTCTTATTCAAAAATAGCAAAGGTAGGATTCCAATGGGTAAGAATTACAGCTTCATGGCATAGAATCCAATCTAAAAAAAATGGAGGATATGATTGGCAAGACATAGATGATGCTGTCGCTCTTGCAAAAAAATATAACTTGAAAGTTCTAATGCAGATAAGCGGCGCTCCTGAATGGGCAACAGGAGCAGACAAACTTTCTGCTGCTGAAAAAAATGCGTTAAATGCAAGAAAAATTTGGGTAGCATCATTTGCTCCGCTTCCACAGTATGATAATGATTTTTCAAACTTTGTAACTGCATTGGTAAAAAGATATGCTACAAAGGGAGTAATCGACTATGAATTTTGGAATGAACCAGGAAATCCTGAATTTTGGCATGATACTATTCAAAATCCCAAGCCGAATCCTGAACATTATACTAATTTGCTGAAAATAGCATATACAGCGGCACATAATGCCCATGATGATGTAAATATTATGGCTGGTGGTATGACGGTAGGAAGCAGCAATAGTTCAACAGGGTATATCGGGCCTATGGAATTTTTGGAGAGAATGTACAGGGCTGGGGCAAAAGGATATTTTGATGGTGTATCACACCATCCTTATGGAATTTATGCTAGAACTTTTCGGGATAATGGCTGGGCAAATATGATAGGTGATGTTGTAAAACCTGGTGGAGGAGAAAAAACATTATATCAGATAATGTCAGAGAATGGCGATGGAAATAAAAAAATATGGCCTTCAGAAGTAGGACTGGATGCTGCTTACCCTGGAGTCGATGAAATAAAACAGGCTAATGTAATAAGTCAAATTTTAGGATGGTATCAAAAATCGAACATATTTGGGCCTCTTATTTTGTATCAGGCAAAAGACAGAAAGCCTTATATTACTTCAGGAGTAGTGGATAGGGACAATAATGGGGATGGCTGGCTTGACGTAAACATCGACACAAATGGGGATGGTATTCCTGATGCAAATATTGATGCGGACAATAATGGACGTCCTGATATACTGGATGCGGCAGATCCTGAAAATTATTTTGGAATTTGGAAGTCAGACGGCACTGAAAAAAAAGCAGTAGATGTAATCCGAAGATTTATTAATAATAAGACAATATCTTCACCAGCTCCGCTTACAAATGGATGTGACAGTGCCACAGATGCGTCAGGGCAATGGAAGAGTGTAAAATGCTGGGAATTTAAAGACCGAAATATTCCTTCTGACTGGCAAAGTAAAAGAATCATTAATCATTTGGACAGTCATTTGACTTATCTGCCAAACAACATCAGTCTGGATGGCGATCACGTCAAAATTACTACACGACGTCATTGCGTTAATAGAAAAGGCGATCCCCTGACTGATGCAAATGCAACTACAGGTGTATGTCCTGCAGGTAAGGTTACCCAATATTCAAGCGGTAGGCTTGAATCTAATAAGCTTGTAGATGCTTCTAAGCCGTTCCGTGCAGAAATACGTGCCAAAATGAACTGGAATCATCTGCAAGGAATGCGTACAGCTCTCTGGATGCAGAAACAGCAAAATGATGTGGATACGCCTATTTGTAAAAATCCAGGCGGAAGCGCCCCTTACGGTTCACTATTAATTTTGGAATGGTTTGCAAGTACTCCTAGTTATGCATGGCCTGCAACTAATATCAGCTGTTATTACAGCCAAGTCAATCACGAGTGGACTCCACGTGGTTTTACTCATCGTCTTGAAAATATTGTTGGCGGACATAGTGAATCATTGACACATGAATGGCATGTCTGGGCAATTGAATTTGATGGAACAAAGGTACGTTATTACATGGATGGAAGAATGATTCCTGTTGTTCATTATCGTATTAAGGATGCTCAACGTATTAGTGTGGTTGACAATACTAGATACGATCAATATGGCAACTATCTTTCTACTATGCCAGATGAAGACTTTAGCAAACTGAATATTCCTTCTGCTTTAGTTAAACAAGGATTTGAGAATGATAAATGGCATTTCATTTTTAATGACTATGTGGAATGGGAATCAGGATTGAATCCACCTTCTGAGCATTCTCCATTCCCAGTTCAAACTACAGAGATTGATTATGTTCGATTGTATCAAAAATAGTTGATGCCGCTCTATTTCAGGTTGCCTAAATGTGCTTGATTTCATATGCTTTTAGGCAACTTAATTGCTGTCCTATGGACACATAGGATGGCAATGGTTAGAGTAAATAAAATAAGAAAAAACTATTATCAAAGAAATATGTATATACAAAAATAAAACTTTAAAAATTAAAATTTTTATAGTATAATACTTCTATATACAAATGTAATTAGGAAAGTAGGCTTTAAAAATGAAAAATAATATCAAAAAATTTATGAAATTAAAGTCATTTTTTTAGGGTTATGCTATTATGTAACTTATGTAATTATTAAAATGTCCTTTAATTAAATTTATCATTAAATATCCATATAAGGGATTTTCATTTGGATTTTGAAACTGCTTATTATTAATAAATATTTTTTCATAATTCTATGTTTTTTCTTTTTACAAGGCAAGGGAAATCACGACATTATATATTAAATTAAAAAGATTATCATATTTAAGTTCTTAAATTCAAAAAATATTAAATAAGCAAAATTTTGTTAAAGAGAAAATTTTTATAAAACTAAAACTTATTTACGTAAAAATAATTCTTATTTGCGAAAGTGAGCGTAGTTTTTACGAAGCCTTAATTTTCTTGAAACAGCTTCATCTGGAACAATCATAGAAGAAGGAGTGCCTGAAGAAATTTTTAAAAACTCTGGAAGTGAAAGATTGCAAAACTTCCTAAGAAGATATTACGATAACGAGACCGATGTTTATTCAATTTAAAAAATTAAAAAAATGTGTGCGTAAATTTCAGGAAAGAGAAAAGAAAGTTAGGGTAACAATTGATATAGTTTTTAAAAAGGCTTAGTATACTTGGAAGTGGAATTTTGGGGATTCTGCTTCTTTTTTATGTAATAATTTTATAAATACCTTGAAAAATAATGATTTGGCTGTTATAATTATAGCAATAATATTTTTATTCTTGAAAGGAATAATATGGATAGAGATAAACTGGTAATTCCTAGGCATATTGCAATTATTATGGATGGAAATGGCAGATGGGCTAAGGAACGTGGAAAAATTCGACTAGAAGGGCATAGAGCTGGGGCAAGAACCCTTGAGAAAATTTTAAAATATGCTGGGGAAATTGGAGTAAAATATTTGACTGTTTACGCTTTTTCAACTGAGAACTGGAAACGTCCGCAAAAGGAAGTAAATGGTCTTATGGATTTATTTGGAAAATATTTGGACAAAGAGAAAAAAAATTTGAAAAAACAAGGCGTGAAGTTGGCTGTAACAGGAGAAAAGGAAAATATTTCTCCAAAACTTCTAAAAAAGATTGAAGACACACAAAAATTTTTGGAAGACTGTGATAGAATAACTTTTAACATTGCTTTTAATTATGGCGGAAGAAGGGAAATTGTAAGTGCAGTAAATAAAATTTTGGATGAAAATAAAACAAAAAAACTTGAAAACATTACAGAAGAAGAGTTTTCTCGATATATGTATCGTCCAGAAATTCCAGATCCAGAACTTGTGATACGGACAAGCGGAGAATTTAGAATAAGTAATTTTTTACTTTGGGAAATTGCCTATTCGGAATTTTACATAACAAATGTTTATTGGCCTGACTTTGATGAAAAAGAATTAGATAAAGCGATTTTATCCTTTAATAAAAGGGATAGAAGATACGGAGGACTGAATGTTAAGTAGATTATTTATTATTTTGTTATTTGTACCTTTCCTTTTATGGATATTTCTAAAGGGGAATGTAATGTTTCTAATTTTTACGCTTGTAATAATTGGGATGTCCCTCTTTGAATTTTATAAAATGTTAAAGGATAAAGGCTTTGAAGTAGCAAGCAGGATTGGAATGGGACTTGGATTATTTTTGCCTGTTGCAATATATTTTCAGGAAAATTCTAAAAATATTTTTTCATATTTTAAATTTGAATTTTTCAAGCAAATTAACTTTGATATGGGAGGATTCATTGTATTTGCAATAATTCTTCTGTCGTTAAGACAAGTTTTAAAAGTAAAAATTCAAAATGCAATGGCAGAAATTTCCTATACTTTATTTGGAATAATTTATGTTTCATATTTATTTTCACATATTTTATTAATAAAATACGAATTTCCAAATGGGAATATTTTAGTTGTAATGACATTTTTGCTAATTTGGGCATGTGATATTTCAGCTTACCTTGTTGGAATGGCAATTGGCGGAAAAATATTTAAGCATAGACTAGCTCCAAAAATCAGTCCAAAAAAATCAATTGAAGGTGCAATCGCGGGAATTTTAGGGGTGTTTTTAGTAATTTTATCTTTTGATAAAATATATTTATTTATAGCAAATTTTGTCTGCGGAATTTCATTTCTAACAAAAACTTGTTCAGTAAATTATGACTATGTCGCAATTAGCGGTTTAAAAGCCTTTATTTTGGCACTTGCAATTGGAGTTTTTGCCGAGCTGGGAGATTTGGTGGAATCTAAAATAAAAAGAGAACTGGAAGTAAAGGATTCTGGAAACTTGCTTCTAGGACACGGTGGATTTTTGGATAGATTTGACAGTGCGTTATTTGTATTGCCAATTGTGTATTATTTTATGAAATATGTGGCGTATTTATAATTTATATTTGTAAAAATAAAGTTACTGAAAATTTAAAAACAAGTATATTTATTGAAACAAGGAGGCTAGAAACCCCTATCAGAGAGTGGAGAAAAATAATAAAATCAAACATTAAAAAATAATTTTTATACTTTTACAAATAGATATAAAATAAAAAATAAGAAGGAGAAAAAATAATAAAATGACAGAATTAGAAATTAAACAAGAAGTAGAGAGACAATTTAATATTTTGAGTCGTGGATGCGATGAAATAATTAATGAAAATGAATTTAAGAAAAAGTTGGAAAAATCAATTTCAACAAATACTCCATTAAGAGTAAAATTAGGGATTGATCCAACTGGGTCTGATTTGCACTTGGGACATGCGGTACCTTTGAGAAAATTGAAACAGTTTCAAGATTTGGGACACGATGTGTTTTTCCTGATTGGAACTTTTACTGGAAGAATTGGGGATCCGACTGGAAAATCAGAAACTAGAAAAATGTTATCAGAAGAACAAGTTATGGAAAATATTAAAACATATCTGGATCAAGTAAAATTGATATTGGATTTGGATAAAATTAATGTTGTTTACAATGCTGACTGGTTGGAAAAATTATCCCTATCAGATGCGTTGAATTTGTTATCGCAATTTACAGTTTCGCAAATGATTTCGAGAGAGGATTTTTCAAAAAGATTGTCTGAAAATAAGCCAGTTTCACTGATTGAGTTTATGTATCCGATTTTACAAGGGTATGATTCAGTAGAATTACATGCAGATGTAGAATTAGGTGCGACTGAACAAAAATTCAATTTGTTAAGAGGAAGAGATTTGCAGAAAAACTTTGGTCAAGAGCAACAAATTTGTATGATAATGCCAATTTTGGTCGGACTTGATGGAGTGGAAAAAATGTCTAAATCATTAGGAAACTATATTGGTGTAAAAGATACTCCAAATGATATGTTTGGAAAAGTTATGTCAATTTCAGATGAACTAATGGAAAATTACTACACAATGATAACGGATGTTCCTTTTGAGAAAATTGAAGAAATCAAGACTCAAATCGCAGATGGAAGTTTACATCCAATGGAAGCTAAAAAACAATTGGGAGCAGAAGTTGTAAAAATTTACTACGGTGAAGAAGCTGCTAAAGAAGCGAGAAATTGGTTTGAAAATGTATTCAGTAAGAGAAATCTTGATGTAGAATTACCAGAAGTGGAAATTCCTTATGGAGAAATTAATGTAATTGACTTGCTTGTAAAAGAAGCAAAATTACTTGGAGGAACAAGTGAAGCAAGAAGGCTAATTTCACAAGGTGGATTCAAAATAAATGATGAAGCGATAAAAGATATTAAGGCAATTGTAAATGTCGAAAGCGGAATGATTATTAGGGCTGGGAAAAAGAAAATTGTGAAAGTGAAATAGTAAATTTTGACAAATAAAAAATCTCTATTTAAGAATCATTTTTTCTTATGTAGAGTTTTTTTTATAAATTAACACTAAACTCTGTTTAAATAACGAATTTATTACAAACTTTTCTAGTAAAAGATAAAAACCTAATATTTCAAGTAATTTAAGATATAATTTTCCTCTTTTAAACAGATTCTAATATAAACTAGCCATAGGTTATTGCATAGCAATCTTGCCAAATATTTTCATTATCAGGATAAATCTTTACTGCAAGATAAGGTTTTGCGGCAATGAGCAATCCTACGAAAATAAAAAAGAAAAAATATAACAATATGGAAAAATATTTATTAATCAAAATAACTGAAAAATAATAAAAAACAATTTAGTTAAATAATTTTGAATTAGCTATCAAACAATACTATTATAAGAATTAATTTCTATTTTTAAATGAGTTTTATTATAAATTTTGTGTTTTTAAAAATTTGTAGTATAATCTAACAATAGCAAGTTTCAAAAAGGAGATAAATATGAAAATATATGGTATTGGGACAGATATTATTGAAATATCCCGAATTGAAAAGGCGATTAAGCAGACAAGCCTTTTTAAAAGAAAAGTTTATACAAAAAAGGAAATTGAGCATATTGAGAAAAAGAAACATCCGTATTCTAGTTATGCGGGGAGATTTGCAGCGAAAGAGGCAGTTTCTAAGGCATTTGGAACTGGGGTACATGGATTTTCGCTAAGTGATATTGAGATTTTGAATGATGAGTTGGGAAAGCCTTATGTGACACTTTATAACAAGATAAAGCAAAAGGCTTTTGGGATGACGATTCAGATTAGCATTTCACATAGCAGAGAATATGCGGTTAGTACGGTTATTATTTATAAGGAATAGAAAAATTTTAAAATAAAAGAATAAAAGTTAGAAAAAAGAAAGGTGTGAAAAAGTATGTTTTGGAGAAATGATTTTAGAGATGAAGTAGGAAAAAGCAGAGTTTTTGCATTGCTAATTATGATTTTGGGATTATTTTTTATAAATCAAATTAATTATTCTGCTGGGAATAGTCAAGTAAAAAAGGTAAAAATTGAGTATTTTGGGAGAAAAGATTGTAAGAATTGTGCGAATTTGGAAAAGTTTTTGAAGGAATTGTCAACTAAAAGGAATGATTTTGAGTATGTGGAGCATAAGATTGATGAAAGTAAGGATGAAAAGGCATTTTTTGATGAAACTGCGACAAAGTTGAAACTTGTAAAGGGAACTCCGATTATTTATGTTGATGGGCATATCATTCAAGGGTTTAATACAGCAGAAACTACTGGAAAGGAAATTGAAGGGCTGATAGATTCTGGAAAAACTAAAGATAAGATTTTGAGTTTGAAGGAATATGTGGAAAGCGGGCAAGCTGGAAAGGGGAGTGTGAGCAGTAATGGTGCGGTTTGTACTGGAGATAAAGTTTGTGAAATTCCAGGACTTACAAAAGGCGCTGAACATCAGGTGCTTGTAAATATTCCAATTATTAATAAGACGATTGACTTGACAAATTATTCTTTATTGACAATGTCAATAATTCTAGGAACAATTGATGGATTTAATCCTTGTGCTATGTGGGTTTTGGTTTTATTTTTGACGGCCTTAATTGCAGTTGGAAATAAAGTCAAGATGTTTAGAGTAGCTGGGTTATTTATTTTAGCGGAAGCTGTTATGTATTTTTTGATTTTAAATGCATGGATTTATACTTGGGATTTTGTAGGTTTGGATAAATGGGTAACTCCAATTGTCGGGATTGTCGGAATAGCTGGAGGAATTTTCTTTATTAAAAATTATTTGAAGAAAGGCGATACTTTAGAATGTGAAGTGACAGATTTGGAGCAAAGAGCAAAAATTTCAAGAAAAGTAAAAGATATAGCTAATAAGCCATTTACATTGCTTACAGCACTTGCAATAATTGGATTGGCACTCTCTGTAAATGTAATAGAGTTTGCCTGTTCAATTGGAATTCCGCAAACATATACAAAAATTCTTCAAATAAACGAAGTTCCCTTTTGGGCAAGACAATTTTATACATTTATTTATATAATTGGCTATATGGTAGACGATATAATAGTTTTCGGTTTTGCATTAATGAGCATAAATAAATTGCAATTAACTACAAAATATTCAAAATGGGTAAATTTATTTGGTGGAATTTTGATGATTATTTTGGGACTGATAATGCTGATTAAACCAAGTTTACTTATAATGTAGCTTAATAGGCGAGTACAAAAGTATAAATGATAAATATTGAATAACAGCAGCATTTATAATCACAAGGGGGCAAGACCCCTTGTTAGAGAGTAAAGAAAAACAGGAAAGTCAAACAAAAAAAGTATTGTGTTTATTGAAATTCTTATACTTTTACAAATGGATAATATAACTTAAAATTGGAAGAAAAAATAATTTAGTTTAAAAAATGTGAAAAATTTGTTATAATGTAAAAAGGTAAATTGATAAAATAAAAAAACAAATTTTATAAAATAATAGGAGATTGGAAAATGAAAAAAAATAATAGCCAAAAAATACTATTTATTGCTGGAATGATGATACTTTCAGCAGTTGCTTACGGAAAAGATGTATTTGCAAATTATGGAACAAATTTTGGAAAAGTTAGGTTATCCCAGCTTAGTTCTCCAAATATGGAAGATGTGAAAAGATTAGATCCCAGTACTTATGAATTGACAGGAAGTGGAGAATATAGAATTATGGAAGAGGGCGGAAGAAGACTTGTTGTTAATTTAAATAATGGAATATTAAATGGGAAATATGATGAATATTACGCAAATGGAAATAGATTTACATTGGGAAATTATATAAATGGGAAAAAAGAAGGAGAATGGACAGTTTATACTGAAAACGGACAAGTTTGGAAAAAATATCAGTATAAAAATGATCAGTTAGATGGACGTTATATTTCATATTATGCAAAAACAGGAGCTCAAGAAACAGTTGGAAATTATGAAAATGGGAAAATGACAGGAACTTGGACTGAATATTATGAAAATAGTGCAAGAAAATCACAAGGAAACTATTTAAATGGACAAAAAAATGGATTATTTACTGAATGGAATACGAACGGAGGTAAAAAATCTGAAATTAATTATGTAAATGATGAAGTAGATGGAAAAATGAATGTTTATTATGAAAATGGAAGACTTTTGTATGAAGCAAATTTAAATGGGGAAACTGGAACTGTAAAAGGATATTATACAAATGGAAGCCTTGGATTCGAGGGAAGCATTAAAGGAAGAAGAAGAACGGGAACTTGGACTTACTATGATAAGGCAGGAAATCCTAGAAAAATAAATTATTAGATCTGTCTGATAGCAGTATTTATAATCGTATAATCACAAGGGAGGTCAAGACCCCTTGTTAGAGAACAGAGAAAAATAAGAACTTAAAAATACAGTGTTTATCGTAATCTTTAGACTTTTATAAATAGCTAGATGAAAATGTAAAGGAGGCGGGGAATTGTCGTATTCAGCAAATGTAAAAAGGGAAATCTTTAATTTGGAAAATTCAGATAAAAATACTGTTTATGCAGAGCTTTTTGGAATTTTTATTGCAAAGAATGTAATTACAGAACATGGAATTTATTTTAGTACTGAAAATGTGTCGCTTGCTAAAAGAATTTATTCAAATTTACGGGCAGCAACAAATATCCCAATTCAACTAAAATATGTTATTAGTAAGCGTCTTGGAACACACAAGATGTATGAAGTGATACTTTTCCCAACGCAGCACAATCAACAGGAATACAAATCATTTTTAAAAAAAATATATTTTCACAAAAATTTTGCAGTTGTGGAGAATGAAAAACAGCTGGCTGGTATAATCAGAGGTTTTTTCCTTAGCTGTGGATATATAAAGTCTCCAGAAAAGGCTTATGCGATGGATTTTTTTGTGGATAGCGAGGATTCCGCCACTTATTTGTATTATTTGTTTAAGCAGATGGGGAAAAAGGTCTTTCAGACGAAGAAAAAAAATAAGAGCCTTGTTTATTTACGAAATTCAGAGGATATTCTTGATATAATTTTTTTAATTGGCGGAATAAATTCATTTTTTGAATTTGAGGAAGTTACGATAAATAAGGAAATTCGGAATAAAATTAATAGGAATATGAACTGGGAAATTGCAAATGAAACGAAAAAATTGTCAGCTTCCGAAAAGCAGATTCGCATGATAAAAGTAATTGATCAAAAATTGGGGCTTTCTGAACTGACAGATGTATTGAGTGAAACGGCAAAAGTGCGGCTGAAAAACCAGGAAATGTCTTTGCAGGAGTTGGCAGACTTAATGGAAATTTCCAAATCTGGAATAAAAAACCGATTTAGAAGGCTGGAAACAATTTACAAAGGATTAGTGGAAAATTAATTTAGAAAAATTAGATTGAGGAAAGATTAATGAAATTATTATCAATTATATATGGATTTATCGTATTTTTACGAAATAAACTTTATGATTTAAAAATTTTTAAGGAAAAAAAAGTTGATGGAGTGAAAATAATTTGCATTGGAAATATTGTAGCAGGCGGGACTGGAAAAACTCCAGCTGTGCAGTATTTTGTTCAAAAATATTTAGAAAAAAATAAAAAAGTTGGAATTTTGAGCCGAGGCTACAAGGGAAAACGGAAAACAGATTTATTGCTCGTGCGAGATGAAAAAAAGATTTATGCTAATCCCAAAGAATCAGGAGATGAAGCCTATTTACATGCCTTAAATTTTCAAATTCCTGTCGTAGTTTGTAAAAACCGTTACAAAGGTGCAATTTTTCTAAAGGAAAAATGTGGTGTGGAAACAATTATTATGGATGATGGCTTTCAGCATAGAAAATTGAAGAAAAATAAAAATATAATTTTGATTGATGCTACAAATCCTTTTGGAATGGACAATTATTTGCCAAAAGGTCGATTACGGGAATCACTTGATGCTTTGAAAAGGGCTGATGAAATTATTATTACGAAAAGTAACTATGTTTCAAAAGAAGAAATTGGGAAAATTAGGGAAAGACTGGCAAAATATGAAAAAACAATTTCTATTGCTACTTTTGAGGAAAGTTATTTTTACAAATTAAACTTTGAAAATGGAAAAAAATTTGATAAAATAAATAATGAAAACAACATAGGAAATGAAAAATTTCCATTGGAAATTATTAAAAATAAAAATGTACTAATTTTTTCTTCAATAGCAAATCCAGCTGTATTTTATCAAACAATAAAAAAATTAAACCCAAGTAAGATTGATGAAATAAAATTTACAGATCATCACACTTATACAAATGAAGAAATTTTGGAAATAAAGGAAGAAGCAAAAAGTTATGATTATGTTTTGACAACAGAAAAGGATATTGTGAAAATTGATGAAAATATAGAAAATTTAATGATTTTGAAAATGGAATTTAAAATTATTGAAAAATAAAGTGAATTTACGGTTTTTATGAAATAAAACTTTACAAAATTTTAAAAATAAAAGTTATAAAAAAATATTGTAATTATTAGGAATTTTAGACTTTTACAAAGATTAGAAATAAAAGCAGGAGGGAGGAATTAAATTTTGACTGAAACTAAAAGGTTGGAAAGTAAAAATATATTTTCAAATATAGAAAATTTTTCACAATTTATTTTAAAATATAAAAATAATTTTGAAAAACAAAAATACTTCCAGCTTGATAAAAATTTTAAAATAACAGGCAAAGAACCATCATTTATATTAGAACTGGCATATATTTATTTTTGTGAAAACGAAAAAAATGAAAATATAAAGCAAATCATAAGTGAACAATTTTTGGAAACATTTAAGGAAAAAAATAAAAAAATAGAACGGTTAAGCAAAGTTGAACTGTCAAAATTAATAGATGGATTTAGAAGAAGCATTTTTAACAAAGAGTCGATTTATGCTGTAAAATTGGGAAATGAACTGCTACATCGAGATAAAAATAAATTTTTTGAAATTTTGTATAACTATTCTTTAATTTCAACTGATACGAATAAACTTGTAAAAACTTTTTTTGCAGAAAAAATGATAGAAAAGATAGAGGCTGAAAATGGCTCGAAATTTAATGAAATTCGTGATAAAATAGACGAGATAATAAAAAATATTATAAATTACTTTACAAAATCCGATTTAACTTTTCTAAATTTTGAAAATGTGGAAAACTTAAACTATTTTGTGGAAAATCAAGCTGATGAACTTTACAAAAAAATTTATGTGGAAAATTACGATAAAATTATGGAAAAGTATAATATTCAGAATGTCGAAAAAATTGAATTTAACAAGAATTATGATTTTAAAAATTTAAGTGAAAGTAAAAAAATATTATATAAATATATATAAAAAGAAAGGAAATAAAAAAATTATGTTGGAAATGAAATACATAAGAGAAAATGCTGATAAAGTCAGAGAATATTTAAAAAATAGAAATAGTGACTTTGATTTGGATTCATTGCTGAAATTTGATGAAGATAGAAGAAATTTACTTCAGGAAGTGGAAATGCTGAAAAAGGAAAGAAATGAATCAAGTTCATTAATTGGAAAATATAAGCAAGAAGGAAAAGATCCTGCTGAATTACTTGCTAGAATGCAAACTGTAAGTGCCAAAATTAAGGAACTTGATCAAAAAGTGGCTGAAATTGATGAAAAACAGTTGGAACTTGCTTATACGATTCCAAATAAATTAAGTGATACGACTCCAGTTGGAAAAGATGAAGATGAAAATGTGGAAGTTAGAAAATGGGGAACTCCGAGAGAGTTTGACTTTGAAATAAAATCACATGATGAACTAGGAGTAGAACTTGGGATTTTAGACTTTGAAAGAGGGGCAAAACTTGGTGGTTCAAGATTTACAGTTTATAAAAATGCAGCAGCAAGACTGGAAAGAGCATTAATTGCTTTTATGATTGATGTTCATACTCAAGAAGAAGATTTTGAAGAAATTTTTACACCGCAGCTTGTAAAAAAAGAAATGATGGTTGGAACTGGACAACTTCCTAAATTTGCTGATGATGCTTATAAAATCGAAGGGGAAGAAATGTATTTAATTCCAACGGCAGAAGTAACGCTTACAAATTTACATAATGGAGAAATTTTAGATGAAGAAGAATTGCCTAAACATTACTGTGGATATACAGCTTGTTTCAGAAAAGAAGCTGGTTCAGGTGGACGTGATTTAAAAGGGCTAATTCGTCAACATCAATTTAACAAAGTTGAAATGGTAAAAATTGTAAAACCTGAAACTTCTTATGATGAACTTGAATCAATGGTAAATAGTGCAGAAAAAATATTGCAAAAATTGGAATTGCCATATAGAGTGCTGGCACTTTGCAGCGGAGATTTAGGATTTAGTGCAGCAAAAACTTATGATTTGGAAGTCTGGGTGCCAAGTCAAAATAAATATAGAGAAATTTCTTCTTGCTCAAATACAGAAGATTTTCAAGCTAGACGTGCGATGATTAAATATAGAGAAAAAGAGACTAAAAAGAGCCATTTTGTTCATACTTTAAATGGATCAGGACTTGCTGTAGGAAGAACATTGCTTGCAATTATGGAAAATTATCAGCAAGAAGATGGAACTATAAAAATTCCAGAAGTATTGGTGCCGTATATGGGCGGAATGACAGTTATAAAATAACAAAAGCCATAAATTAAATATCAAATTAATTTGATTTTTTCCTAAACTGTCAAAAATGCTCAAAAATTAAGCTCAATAATACAAAGTTAAAGTAAAATTACTTTAAAATTAAATTCAAAAATTATAATTTATTAAACTCTAAATCTGTCTAGTTTGTTGTGAAAGGAATTAAATATATAGTAAAACTGGTTTAAAACTGAACTCAAAAACTATGACTATTTTACTCAAACCCTAAGTTTATATAATTTTTAACGGTTCAATTTTGAACGAATTCGAGTATATTTTAAAAACTTTGAGCAATTTTGAGCGACTTTGAAAAAATTTTGTTATTATATCTGTTCGATAACTCATATATATTTAGAATTTAATAAAACAAATATTCTGAAGCAAGGAATCTTGACCCCTTGTGGAAATAAAGAAACTTAGGTTATTGAACACTTCTATTAAATAACTGAATGGAGAAAATATGGAAAAATTTATAAAATTTTTGATAATTGTAATAATTGTTGGAGGTATAGCAGGTTTTTTGGAAATTAGCGGATATTTGTACCATAATGAGATTTTGGCACAAATAGCAGGTTATAATACACAAGGATTGGATATTTCACACCATCAGGAAAAGGTAAACTGGACTCGTGTAGATCCAAAATATAAATTTATTATTTTAAAGGCGACTGAAGGACAAAATTTTCTTGATACAGATTTTTTGTATAACTGGAATAATGCTAGATTAAATGGCTTTATAGTTGGAGCATATCATTTTTTTACAATGACAAGCAGTGGCGTGGCACAAGCAGATTTTTATATAAGTAAAGTTTCTGCTTCTGATAAGACATTGCCACCAATTATTGATTTAGAAATATCTACAAAGAAGTATAAAAAAAAGGATGTAATAAAAAATTTAGAGGAAATGGTCGACAAACTTGAGAAGCATTATAAAAAAAGAGTAATTTTTTATGTGAACTACAATACTTACAATGTATATATAAAGGGAGAATTTCCTAAAAATAAAATATGGATTACAGATTATAAATATTTCCCTAGAATAAAAGAAGATAACAGGTGGATAATCTGGCAAGTTTCAAGACGTGGAAGAATTGATGGAATCCCAGGATTTACTGATAAAAATGTACTTAGAAAAGGAATGACTGTAGAGGATTTGATTGAGCAAAATAAAATAAATTGATAATTTTATAATTATTTTTTGTTTTCTATTGATTTTTATAAAAAAATTTGGTAACATATAATTAGAGAAGTTAATCTGATTAATAAATATTAGGAGGCGTAAAATGAAATATCATTTTAAAGATTTAGGATTAAGCAACACTAAAGAAATGTTTGCTAAAGCAAATAAAGAAGGTTATGCAGTACCTGCTTTTAACTTTAACAACATGGAACAATTACAAGGAATTATTGAAGCATGTGTTGAAGAAGGTTCACCAGTAATTCTTCAAGTATCAACAGGTGCGAGAAAATATATCGGTAAAGAAATGCTGCCTTGGCTTGCAAAAGCTGCAACAGCTTATGTAGAAGCATCTGGATCAGACATTCCAGTAGCATTGCACTTGGATCATGGTCCAAATTATGCTGAAGCAAGAGACTGTATCGAATATGGATTCTCATCAGTAATGTATGACGGATCTCATCACCCTTATGATGAAAACGTTGCAGAAGCAAAACAAGTTGCTGACTTCGCTCACGAACACGATGTAACAGTTGAAGCTGAATTAGGAGTTTTAGCTGGAATTGAAGATGATGTAGTAGCAGCAGAACATGTTTACACTCAACCTGATGAAGTTGAAGACTTTGTATCAAAAACAGGAGTTGATTCATTAGCAATCGCAATCGGAACTTCTCATGGAGCTCACAAATTCAAACCAGGAGACGATCCTAAATTAAGATTAGATATCTTGGCAGAAATTGAAAAAAGAATTCCTGGATTCCCAATTGTATTACATGGTTCATCAGCTGTACCTCATCAATTTGTTGAAATGATTAACCAATATGGTGGACAAATTGCAGATGCAATCGGTATACCTGATTCAGAATTAAGAAAAGCCGCTAAATCAGCAGTAGCTAAAATTAATGTAGATACTGATGGAAGATTGGCTTTCACAGCAGGAATTAGAGAAGTATTCGCTAAAAAACCAGGAGAATTTGATCCAAGAAAATATTTAGGTCCTGCAAAAGATTATATGAAAGAATATTATAAAGATAAAATTAGAAATGTATTTGGAGCAAATGGAGCTTACAAAGCCGGAACTGCAAGATAATAATAAAAACAAAAAATGAAAATTAAATTTGGAACTATCTCAAGTTTATTCTGAAACTTGGGATATTTCCTTTGAAATAATTCAAAAGAATTTTGTTTAAAAAGGTGAAAATTTTTTTTTTCATCTTTTTTTGTGAAAAAAAAATAATTATTAATCAATAAATTTACTAAATCCTATTTAAAAATAGAAGTTATATTTTATATTATTTGCTAACAAAGAATCTTACTAGTTCGCTGTTTAAAACAGAAAATAGTATTAGAATAGAGTTGTTTGGAAACTGTATTTATTATAATTTAATAAAACAGATGCTCTAAAGCAAGGGAATCTTGACCTCTTGTTAAAAAAAAACTAAGTTATCAAACAGATCTAATAAAATTTATACTAAATTTTGTTAAAAAATAGGATAAAATGATATTTCAGTAAATTGCCAGAAATAAATAAAAATTAATAGATATATGAAAAAATGTAGGAGGAAAAAATGGATAAACAAAATAATACGACAAAATATATTTTTGTTACAGGCGGAGTTGTTTCATCACTTGGAAAAGGGATCGTAGCTTCTTCGTTGGGAAGATTGTTAAAGGAGCGGGGATATAAAGTTACAATTCAGAAGTTTGATCCATATATAAATGTGGATCCAGGAACTATGAGTCCTTATCAGCATGGAGAAGTTTTTGTGACAGAGGATGGAGCAGAAACAGATTTAGATTTGGGACATTATGAAAGATTTATCAATGAAAATCTGACAAAATATAATAATTTAACAACAGGAAAAATTATGTCAAAAATTATTGCAAAAGAACGTCGTGGAGAATTTTTGGGTGGAACAGTACAAACAGTCCCTCACATGACTGATGAAATCAAGTATAATGTTATAAAAGCAGCTGAAGAAAATAATTCTGACATTGTAATTACTGAAATTGGTGGAACTATTGGAGATATCGAAAGTGATCCATTTATTGAAGCAATTCGTCAATTAAAAAGAGAAGTTGGAAGAGAAAATATCGCCTATATTCACGTAACATTGCTACCATATTTGAAAGCTGCGGGAGAATTAAAGACAAAACCTACACAGCATAGTGTGAAAATGCTTCAAGGGCTTGGAATCTCGCCTGATGTAATTGTGGTCAGAAGTGAACACCCTGTTGATGAGAATATTAAGAAAAAAATTTCACTTTTCTGTGATATTGATGAAGAAGCAGTTATTGAATCACTAGATGCAGAAAATCTTTATGAAATACCATTGACTATGGAAAAATTAGGACTTGCCGATGTTATTTGTAAACATTTTAAAATAAAAAATGAAAAACCATTATTGAAAGAATGGACTAAAATGGTGGAAAAATTTAAAAATCCTAAAAAACTTGTAAAAGTAGCAATTGTTGGGAAATACATTGAATTAAAGGATGCCTATATAAGTATTCACGAATCAATAGAACATGCTGGATTTAATCTTGATACAGAAGCTGAAATCAACTATTTCAAGGCTGGAGAATTTAATGTGAAGGAATTAGCAGATTATGATGGTATTCTTGTTCCAGGTGGATTTGGTGACAGGGGAATTGATGGAAAAGTTGAAGCAATTAAGTTTGCTAGGGAAAATAATATTCCATTTTTCGGAATTTGCCTTGGAATGCAAATGGCTTGTGTGGAATTTGCAAGAAATGTGCTGGGTTATAAAGATGCAACTTCTACAGAATTTGAAAAAGACACAGCTTACCCAATTATCAGTCTTATGGAAGAACAAAAAGGGCTTAAAAATATGGGAGGAACAATGCGGCTAGGTGCATACCCTTGTGTATTAAAAGAAGATAGTTTGACAGCAAAAGTTTATGGAAAAACTGAAATTGCTGAAAGACATAGACATAGATATGAGTTTAACAATGCTTATAGAGAGGAATTTGAAAAAGCAGGAATGGACATTGTGGGATTATCTCCAGATGGAAATTACGTAGAAGTAATTGAAATAAAAGATCATCCATATTTTATAGCTTCACAATACCATCCAGAATTTAAGAGCCGTCCAAACCGTCCTCATCCATTATTTACAGGCTGGATAAAAGCGGCATTGAAAAAACGAAGCGAAAGATAATAAAATTATAAATATATTAAATATTTTCTAGCAAGGGGTTAAAAGCCCCCTTGTTTATTTTACAAAAAAATGGCAAATAAAAAAACTTGCCATCTTTTTGTTAAAAATTTAAATTAATTAATTATTTTCTCTATAATAATCCCATTCATCAACTTTTGTACCGTTATTAAATCTGCATACTCCTCTTTCATTTCCATTTTTATCTTTTTCAGTAACAGATTTTCCACCTTTATCAACACAGAATTTAGAAGCTGGATTTGGCATTCCAATTACCGCTGCTTCAGCATCTCTTGGAGTATTATTTTGTCTATAGTATTCCCATTCTTCCATAGCTGTACCATCTTTTAACATACAGACTCCATAATCACCTTTACTACTTTTTACAATAATAGATTTTCCACCTTGTTTTGTACAATAGTCAGAAGCTGGATTTGATGATGTTACTTTTGAAAGTGCTGGAACTGTTGCTGCTGGTTTATTATTATCATTATTTTTCTTTTTAAAGAATCTAAAACTTGCTGACATTCCAGAAATAGACATAATAACCATCATTGCACTTACTGTAATTTTTAAATTTTTCATTTTTTTATCTCCTTTTTATTGTTTATAAATATTATATCATATATATTCTCGTTTTTTATATAATAAAAAATAAAAATTAAATTAAAATTATATTTGTATACAAAAATTATAGTTTTTATATGATTTTATTGGGGGAAAATAAAATTATTCCCACTCAATTGTTCCAGGCGGTTTAGAAGAAATATCATATACAATTCTGTTAATCCCATTTACTCTGTTTATAATCTTATTTGACACCTCTTCCAGAAATTCATAAGGAAGTTTTGACCAAGTGGCTGTCATAAAATCAATTGTATTTACTGAACGAATTGCCGCTACAAATTCATAAGTTCTTTGATCTCCCATTACTCCGACAGTTTTTACAGGAAGTAATGTTACAAATGCTTGATCTACTTTATCATAAAGTCCTTTTTCCATTAATTCAGTAATAAAAATATCATCGGCTTCCTGAAGGATTTTTACTTTGTCAGGTGTTACTTCTCCAATTACACGGATTCCAAGTCCTGGACCTGGGAATGGATGTCTTTTTATGATTGTATCAGGAAGTCCAAGCTCGTGTCCTACCTTTCTAACTTCATCCTTAAATAATTCCTTCAAAGGTTCTAATAACTCAAATTGCAAGTCTTCTGGCAATCCTCCAACATTGTGGTGAGATTTTATTGTGTGGGAAGGTCCTTTTATAGATTGGGATTCAATAACATCTGGATAAATTGTTCCCTGTGCCAAAAATTTTGCACCTTCTTGACCTTTAAGTTTTCTAATTTCTTCATTAAATACTTCAATAAATTCATTTCCAATAATTTTTCTTTTGGCTTCAGGTTCATCTACACCTTTTAATTTATTTAGAAATCTGTCTTTTGCATCAACAAATACAATATTCAAGTCAAAATGTTCCTTGTAGTATTCCAATACTTTTTTACCTTCATCTTTTCTCAAAAGTCCAGTATCTACAAACATGCAAGTAAGCTGATGTCCAATTGCATTGTTAATAAGAACTGCAGCAACTGATGAATCTACTCCACCTGAAAGGGCAAGAAGTACATGCTCATCTCCAACAGTTTCTTTTATAAATTTTGTTTTTTCAGTGATAAAACTTGAAATTTTCCAATTTTTTTCACATTTACAAATGTTAAATACAAAATTTTCCAAAATTTGAGTTCCACATTCAGAATGAACTACTTCTGGATGGAATTGTAATGCGTAAATTCCATTATTATTTGTAATTGCAGCAATTGATGAATCGGTTTTTGCAATTACTTCAAAATCTTTTGGCAATTCTGTGATGTGGTCATTGTGGCTCATCCAGATGTTAGAAGATTTTTTGACTCCTATGAACAATGGATTATCATTGTTTTTTACTTCCAATACAGCCTTTCCAAATTCTCTCGAATCAGCCTTTTCAACTTTTCCGCCATTCAAATGTGTAATTAGCTGCATTCCGTAACAGATTCCCAAGATAGGAAGATTTAGGTTAAATACTTCAGGATTTACAGTTGGAGCATCTTTTTCGTAAACTGAGGCAGGTCCTCCAGAAAATATAATCCCTTTTACCTTTTCTTTCCCAGTTTTTATTTTTTCAATATCAATTAAAGGCACAATTTCACAATAAACTTCCATTTCTCTAATTCTTCTAGCAATTAGCTGGCTATATTGTGAACCAAAATCGATAATAATAATTTTTTCCTTCACTTTTCACCTCTATATATTAAATTTTTTTATAAAACATAATTGTACATAAATATTTTATCATTATTTTTAAGTTTTTTCTATATATTTTTACATTAATTTTTCTTTTGATATGAGAATATGAAATGTTTTTTGGGTAAAATTTTATAAAAAAAATAGACTTATTCGTTAATTAATTTAAAATATGTATTTATAAAATTATCAAATAAATCTATTTAATAAAAAAATCTTCTTTTTTTATAATTCTTTGATTACTGCTTCCCCTAAATTTTATTTTCGGGTCATAAAGTTCCTTTACAAACCGTCCATCAACTAGCACATCTACATACTCAAGGCATTTTTTTCGCAATTCATCACAGCGAATTTGTTCAATTGTATAACCCGTATAAAGCCATATATTCTTTCCAGTCTTTTCCTTTAAGAACTTCAGGACTTTTAACATATCTACTGGATTAAAGAGGGGATCGCCACCGCTTATTGTAATTCCATCAAGCAGAGTATTTTCATTTATTTCATTGGCAATTTTTTCTAAAATTTCATAAGTTAGAGTATTTCCGTGATTTGGATTCCATGAATACTCGTTATGGCACCCAGGGCAGGCATGAGAACAGCCAGCAAAGTAAAGTGAATAACGAAGACCGACACCGTCAACGATTGTTTCCTTGTAAGTTGTTAAGATTTTCAATGTAAAATCATTTTTTGGAGTTTTTGAAAAATTTTTTTCTAAAATTTTTTCTTTTTCTGTCTTTAGTTTATTCACTTTAAATTACCTCACTGTTATATAATATATTTATTTTATACCGTGTTTTACCCTGTCGTGTTCTTCGGCTTGCTTAGCGCTATTCCAGCTGTCTAAATCTCCTGTCAGATAGCCTGTTATTCTTCTAATTCTAGAAATATTATGACTTCCACAAATTGGGCATTTATCATAAATTATTGCTTCGGTTCCACAATCTCTGCATCTGTCAACTGGATGATTTATTGAACCATAACCAATTCCAGAGTCCTTCATAACTTTTACAATTTTTAACATAACACCCATATTTTTTCGTGCTTCCCCATCTAATTCCACATAGGTAATATGTCCACCTTTTGTCAATTTATGAAATGGAGCTTCCTTTCTAATTTTATCAAAAAGGCTAATTTCCTTTTTTACATCAATATGAAATGAATTTACATAATAATCCCTATCTGTGACATTTTTAATTACTCCAAATTCATCTCTATCAATACGTAAAAATCTTCCTGCCAAACTTTCTGCCGGAGTTGCCAAAATTGAATAATTCAAATGATACTTATCTCTAAATTCATCTGCAACTGCACCCATTTTTTCAATCGTATCATAAAGCACCTTATAAGCAACTTCACTTGTTCCGTGTTCTGCATCAAATAAAGCATACATCGCATTTGCCCCTCCAACAAAACCAATTGAAAGAGAACCTGTATTTATCGCATCTCCAACTTCATCATTTCCATCTTTTTCTCCAAGCCCTTTCCATAAATTATTGCTTCTCATAAATGGAAATTGTTTTGCCAAAGCTGTTCTTTGGAAATTGTAACGTTCATAAAGTTGATCTCCAACTAAATATGTTGCTTCAAGCACTCTTTTTTGAAATTCTTCTGTTAAAAGTTCAACTTTTTTATTATTTTTTTCTTCTTCATTCGCAAATTTTCCATCTTTTTCCATTTCTGCAATCTCTTTTTCTACATTTTTTCTAGTCAAAATCGCAATTCTAGGGAAATTAATACTTGTAAAGGACAAATTACCACGTCCAAGGCTAGTTTTTTCACCATTTACATTTTCAAATACACGTGTTCGGCAACCCATTGTTGCGATTTCATATTTGTATCTTTCTGGATCATCCATTCTCCATTTTTCGTGTCTGTTAAATTCAGAATCCAGAAATACAAAGTTTGGAAATAATCTTCTGCTTGAAGTTTCACAAGACAATAATAACAAGTCAAAATTTGGTGTTTCAAAAAGTGATTTTTTATTTTCTGAATTATCGTCATAAGAAATTTTTTGTTTTTTTACAGTTTCCAAAATTTCATCAAAGTCGCTTCTAGCTAGTTCATAATCATTGTCAGAATAATTAAGCCCTTCCTTTACCTTAAAAATTTGTATCGGAAAAATTGGAGTTTCATTTTTACCAAGTCCGCTTGATGTCGCCTTTAATAATTCACGGATAACCATTCTACCTTCTTCTGAGGTGTCAGTTCCATAATTTATTGAAGAAAAGACAACTTGATTTCCACCACGAGAGTGCATTGTGTTCAAATTATGCAAAAATCCTTCCATTGCTTGATAAGTTTCATTTTGAGTATCATCATAAGCCTCAACTAGCAACTTAATTAAATCATCTCTATTTATTTTAAAGTATTCTTCCAGTAATTTGATTTCATTTTCATTGCATTTAATTGAAGAAACATTTTTTTTCAAAAATTCTTTAGCATTTTTTTCATATTCTTGTGTAATTTCCACTCCATTTTTAATTTCTACGAAGCTCAAAATTCTTCTTTTCAAGTGCCGTCTAAACGATTTTAGCACACCTTTTGCCATATAGAAGTCAAATGCCGGTATTGCTTGTCCACCATGCTGTTCATTTTGATTTGTCTGAAAAATAATGGTAGCAAGTGTTGCATAAGTGGAAATACTTTGTGCTTCCCTAATGTATCCATGCTTAGTATAAAAACCATTTTCAAACATATCTGCTAAGTCATATTGCAGGCAAGTTGTAGTTTTACTGGAATAAAAATCCAAATCGTGAATATGAATAAGCCCTTTTTCATGAGCTTTTTTGAATCTTGGTGAAACTAAATTTTCCAAAGCGTAAATTTTTGATACTTCACTTGCAAATTTCATCATTTGTCCCGCGGGTGTCATTGAAGACATATTAGCATTTTCATTGCAAGTATCGTTGCTTTCAACATTCACTATTCCTGCTATTATATTTTTTAAATTTTCTGTTAATTGTGGTTGCATTTTTATTCCTC
Organism: Leptotrichia shahii; assembly: GCF_008327825.1. Taxonomy (NCBI): domain Bacteria; kingdom Fusobacteriati; phylum Fusobacteriota; class Fusobacteriia; order Fusobacteriales; family Leptotrichiaceae; genus Leptotrichia; species Leptotrichia shahii. The sequence goes on from NZ_AP019827.1 coordinate 1,890,846, forward strand.
CCTTATTTTTACTTTCATACTTTTCCACTTTTCTGCAAACCATCAATTTCCCTTATCCCTCTAAACATATCTAATTCATTCAGGTTTTTTTACCTAAAACACTATATATTGTTTTTATAACATAATGATAACACAATATTTTGTGTTTTTCAAGTTTCATAAAAAAAATATATAATTTCATAGTTCCCTATTTTTCCGAATTTTTAGATTTTTTATACTATTAATTAGGATAAAAAAAATTTATTTATCTTATTTTAATTATATATATCATAAATTTTTGAATTTGTTATGAGCTTACTATTTATAATATTTCTTATTTAAATGTTAGATTTTGTATGAATTTTTTAAATAAAAAATTTAGATTTCTTATTATAAAATAAATAAAATACAGTTTTTTGTTCTTCTAACTAAGTTAGTATTCGATATATTTTAGAGGCAGACAAAGTAAATTAGAAAAATTTTAAACGAATGGAGCCTTGTATTGGAGAAAAGTAATATAAAAAGGATTGTTTCATATAATTTATAAAAAACAATCCATAATAGTTGATTTATTTTAAATTTATTAATTAAAAAAAATAGAAATTTAGTAATAAGAGATTTTGTCCCTTTGTTAAATAAGAATTTATAATAAATTTTTTATTTGAATGGATATAATATTAGATATTTAGTAAATATTTTTCTCCTTTTTCAGAAACCTTGAAAACATCATTATCCACATAAATATATTTTTCCTTTTTTGCCTTTTCAATAACTTTATCTAAAAAGCTTTTATTCCAACGAAGATGGTTATCAATCGTTTCAGTTCCACATTCATCTTTTTCATGTTTAGTATTAGCATGGTTAGACAAATGGATTAAAAGAATTCTAACTGAAAAAATCATTTTTTGGCTTCTTTTACGATTAATTGTAAAAATTAGACCTTTTTTAGGAGAAAAACGATAAAAGTTGCAACTAATCCTTTAGCAATGCTAAATCCAAATATCTGTATCCGATTAAATGGTGCAAATGCCAGTTCTCCCAGTAATACTGAATCAACATCCAAATGTACATTTCCAGCATATCTTGAAATTAAAATTACCGCAATACTGAATAACAGCGGAAAAACCACTCCAATTGCAGAATCTTCCTTGACAAGTCTTGTTGAATTAAGAAGTTCCACAAGGTAAACGGTTAAAACTCCAACTATTCCCGCACCAACGATTAACAAGGGAGAATTTAAGTCATGAACTGCAAAAAATGCAACTACAATTCCAAGTAAGATAGTGTGCGTAATCGCATCCGAAACCATTGCCATACTTTTTAAAACCAGAAATGTTCCTAAAATCGAGCAGGCACTTGCCACCATTATCGCAATTAATTGTATTTCCAATGAAAAATTCATAATTTATTTCCCCCTTTCCAAATTATTCATTTTTAAACTATTTAATTCAGATTTTTTATTTTCAAGTTTTTTCTTAAATTCTTTTTTTCTTTTCTGATTTCTTATAATTTTAAATACAATCCCTCTTTTATTTGAAAAAAGAATACTAATAATTACAATTATACTTATAATTATGACAATAACAGGCCCGGTAGGCAAATTACTTTCACTTATACTAATCAAAGTTCCAAGCAAACCTGATATTCCACCAAAAAAAGCCGCCAAAATTACCATAATTGAAAGTTTGTCTGTCCATTGCCGTGCCGCAACTGCTGGAGAAATAAGCATTGCACTTATTAATATTACTCCTGCCGCCTGAATACCTATTATTACAGTAGTTACAATCAATATGGAAATTAATATTTCGATTTTCTTGCTTGGAAATCCCAATGTTTTGGCAAAATCAGAGTCAAACGAAACAATTTTAAATTCCTTCCAGAAAAGAATAATTATAATTAAAAGAATAATCCCTGTAATGAAGATAATATTTACATCTCTTTTAATAAATGTCGATGCTTGCCCAAAAATAAATTTATTTAATCCCGATTTATTTGCACCCGGCAATTTATTCAAATAAGAAAGTAAAACTAACCCTAACCCAAAAAATACTGATAAAATCAATGCTAAAGCACTATCAAATTTTATTTTTGTATAATTTTGAATTAATTGGATTAAACCAATACATACAATTCCTGTTATTAAGGCACCAAGCAGCAAAACTTCTGTATTTTTCACGTTTGTAAATAAAAAAGCTAAGCAAACTCCGGGAAGTGAAGCATGAGAAACTGCATCTCCCAATAAACTTTGCTTTCGTAAAACGGCAAAACATCCAAGTATTCCTGAAACCATTCCAAGCAATAGACAACCAAGTGCAACTGTTCTGAATGTATGATCTGTTATAAGAAGATTTAATATATTCATTTTATCGCTCCTTTTCAATTTCAGACAGATTTCCATTATTTTGAGTTGCTTTTTTACTCTTATATGTTTTTTCAATATTTTCAGGAGTAAAAATTTCTTCCACAGGTCCAGAAGCTATAACAGACACATTTATAAATGTCACATAATCAAAATAATCCTTTACTGTCTGCAAATCATGATGAACAACAATTACAGTTTTTTTCTCATCTCGCAATTTTTTTAAAATATTTACAATAGATTTTTCCGTTTTACTGTCGACACCTTGAAACGGCTCATCCATAAAATATATTTCAGCATCCTGCACTAATGCCCGTGCCAAAAACACTCTTTGCTGCTGACCACCAGACAACTGGCTTATTTGCCTATCTGAAAATTCATCCATTTCAACTTTGTGAATCGCTTCTTTCGTTTTTTCTTTATCAATTTTTCTAACTTTCTTTAACCACCCGACTTTTCCATAACGCCCCATTTCCACAACATCAAATACAGTAGTGGGAAAATCCCAGTCAACACTTCCTCTTTGTGGTACATAAGCTATCTTATCCCGCACTTTGCTATATTTTTCATTATAAAATCTTACTTCTCCAGTAACAGGCTTTAGTAAATCAAGCATTGCTTTAATTAAAGTAGATTTCCCAGCCCCATTTGGTCCCACTATAGCCATAAGGACTCCCTTTTTAATGTCAAGCTCAACATCCCACAAAACAGGCTTATCTTCATAAGCTACCGTTAAATCCTCAACCCTTATAATAATATCATCAGAAACATTTTGATTCATCTTTCCTCCTTCTCCTAAATTGTAAAACTGTTCTATTTCTGCAAATTTATTTTTTATTTAATGTCTCATTTTGTCTTAATTTTTAATAATCATTTTGTATTTTTATAAAATAAATTGTTATTAATAAATATTTTCCTTTAATTTTTTATGTTATTTTTTTAATTATTGCAAGGGTATCAATCGCCATACCCTTGCATCCCCGCTTGTCTAAGCATTTTTTGAAAATAAAAATTATGGTCTGAGAAAAGCGAGTTTAATTTTTATTTTAAAGCATTTACAATGGTATCGGCGTTTGCTTTAACTGTTTTAATATAAGTTTCAGAGTTATGTGCTTTATCTCCTAGCGAATCTGAATACAATTCTCCACCTATTTTAACTTCTTTTCCTCTAGCTTTTACAGCTTCCTGCAATGCTTCTATACTTTTTTTCGGAACAGAAGATTCTACAAATATTGCTTTTATATTTCTTTGAACAATGAAATTGGCTAAGTCGCTTATATTTTTTGTACCAGTTTCAGAATCTGTAGAAACACCTTGTATTGCTTTTACTTCTAGTCCAAATTGTTCTCCAAAGTAGTTAAATGCATCGTGAGCTGTTACAAGAACTCTGCTTTTTTCAGGAATTTCACTTATTCTTGTTTTTACATAAGTTGTAAGTTCATTTAGTTCAGCTTTATATTTTTTCAAGTTTTCTTTGTAGTAGTCACTATTTTTAGGATCAAATTTACTTAATTCAGCTTCGACTGCCTCAGCTTCTTTTTCCCATAATTCTGTATTGAACCATACATGCGGATCAGGAGTATTTTGGTCAACTAAATGAATTTTACTTTTATCTAGTTTGTCCCCAACATTTAGTATATTTTTGTTTTGAGAAGTTAATTTTTCAAAAATTTCTGTCATTTTACCTTCCAGATGTAATCCACCATACACTATAATGTCTGCATTTCCAAGTTTTTCAATATCTCCTGCACTAGCACTATACAAATGCGGATCTACTCCTTCTCCCATAAGTCCTGTAACTTCGACTTTATCTCCACCAATTGTTTTTACAAGGTCAGTAAGCATTGTCGTTGTTGTCGTAACTTTTATTTTTTTACCTGATGAAGCTCCACCTTTTCCACAAGATATTAGTAGCATCATTGCTACACATACTGCGATTACTAAGTTTAATTTTGTTAATACGTTGTTTTTACTCATTATCTGTCTCCTCCAAATCTTTATTTTTTTTATAAACCTCAATCATATCTGCTGCATTAAAAGCCACTATTTTTTCATTATTTTGCTCACTTTTCAAATATATCGGTCCATTAAACGGATCTTTTTTTTCCACAATATATTTTTCCTTTAAATTTATGTCCAAATCCCGTAAATAATCATATAATTCTATATTATCTTCCACACTTAATATAACAATTTCATCGTCTTCTTCAGTTTCAGATAATTTTATAATATTTTCCTCATCAAAGTTTTCCAAATTATAGAAAATCGGGCTCCCGTGCGGACATTCCTTAGGATAAAACAGGAATTTTTCCAGCTTTTGAAGAAGTTTATTGCTAGTTACATGTTCCAGAATTTCCGCTTCCTTATGAACTTCTTCCTTTTCATACCCCAGCTTTTCAAACAAAAAAACTTCCCAAACCCTATGTTTACGTATAATGTCAAGTGCAAAACTGTTCCCTTTTTCAGTAAGTTTTACCGTTTTCTTGTCAATAGTTAAATAATCATCGTTTACCAGCTTTTTTATCATTTCACTGACTGAAGCTGGAGAGATATTTAAATATTCTGCAAGTTTTTTATTGGAATATTCCTTCTTTTTTTTCAAAGTATATATTCCTTTTAGATAATCTTCTATACTTCTGCTCATCTCAACTCCTTTCTATTTGTTTAGCCTAGCCTAACCATATATTTAGGTCAACCTAATAACAATATTATATTACCACCATATATTTAAATTGTCAAGATAGATTTAATAATTTTTTCAGATTTCAAAAAAAAGCACACTTGCATTATTAAATGCTTGTGTACTTAAATAACAGAAAAAGAAAATATTTAAAACTTAGATAAAATATAATTTTGAATGAATTATCCAAGTTTTTTATATAACTTTCTAAATCAATTTTAATGTTAATTTTCTCCATTTTTATTTTACAACATTTTTTTTAAATAAAGTGTAACTTTGGTTACATAAAAAAAATTCCTATTTTAAATTTTACTAAAGAATAATAGGAATTTTATTATATATTCAAAACTAGTTTGGTTTTATGGATATTTTACCATATTTTATAATATTTACTGAAAATTTGTAGAAATAATTTTCATTTGAATTTTTTTGTCTCATAAATTAATTCTTTTTATCATTATTATTTTTTGGAATAAATTTCCATAATGTTGGAACAAGCAATGTTACAGCAGTTGATTTTAACGCATCTCCTGGAAGGAAAGGCAATACACCAACCATGAATGCATTTTTACCTGGTAAAAATAATGATAATTGCAATGCACCTAATGTCAAGATAATTGTACTAGAAAGCATTAATGAAAGTATTGTTTTTACGTAAGATTTTGTAACTCCTTTATCAGCTAAATATCCTAAAAGAATTGTAGAAACAATATATCCTAAAATATACCCTCCTGTTGGTGAAAATAAGGATCCTGCTTTAGCACCAGCAAAAATTGGAGCACCTAAGCTACCTGCTGCAACATAGGAAAGGATTGTTGCAGTTCCTAATTTTTTGCCGTATAGTAACGCCATTAATGTGACTCCAAATGTCCCAAGTGTAATTGGTACTGGAGTATAAGGTAATGGAATCATAACTTGAGCCATTAAACTCAAAAATGCTACTCCACCTAATACTAAAAGAACATTTTTTAAAATTTCTTTTTCTTTTGATTCAATTTTGACAATATTGCTAATTAATGTATTCTGTTTCATAAAAAACCTCCATTTTTGTATTATTATAACACGTGTTATATAAAAAGTCAATAAATGTAAATCTCAGATTAAAAATTAAATCTAACCCCTGTTGTAAATACATTATTATTTCCTTTACCTTTTCCACTATCAACAGAACCATCATAATTTATATACCATCCAAAGTCTTTATTTACTTCTGTCAATGCTCCAACTCCAGCCCAAGTTTTATTCTTAGAAAGTCCAATACCTTTTACTTTGAATGTTGCTCCTGGAAGTCCAGTATATCTTGCATCAAAACTTAGATCCTGTTTATTAAAGGCTCTTTGATGTGTTACATATCCTTGGAATGTAGTTTTGCTTCCACCCTTCCAGTTTACAGATTTTCCAGCTCTAAGTCCAACTAATGCAGCTGTCTGATTATAATTTTTCTTGTCAGCAGTTAATCCAAATTGACTTTTTTCTTCAGAGAATGACCCTCTTACAACCGTATCGTGAGTTAATCCTACAAATGGTGTTACTACAAAATCTCCATTAGCATTTTTAACGTCATATCCTGTTTCTAAATATCCAGAATAAACTTTATCATTATGATTAATTTTAGCTCTAGTATAGTCGTTATTACTTAAAATAATATCCCTTTCCACATCACTGTCAACAAATCCAATTCCAAAACGTCCTTGTAAGTAGACTGGAACATCTTTGTTTCCTAATCTTCCATATAATGAAATTCCAAAATTGTTAGCATCAGATTTACCACCATATCTGTCAAATTTAACATCAGCTTTTGAATAAGACAAAGCAGTACCTAAAATTAAGTTGTCTCCAAATTGCTTATCAACTCCAACTTGTCCACCATATACTTTAGTACTTCCCTTACCATATCCATCTTGTTTTAATTTACCATTAGCACCCAATCCAGAAATCCATAATCCAAATTTATCTCCAACATTGTCAAGAGTTCCTAACATAACTAATCTATTAGACAAATCCTTATTTACAGTTTGAGAATGTTGGAAAGTCAATGCTTGTGCTGAAGCATAAATTTGTCCAGATAGACTATCCAAAACGGCTGCCCTGTTTGAAGAAGTAAGAGCTTGTAATTTAGCGGCTTTTCTTTCAAACTGTGTAACATTTCCAGATGTTCCATTTTCAATGTCTTGATCTAATTTTTGAAAAGCGGTTTCTAGATTTTGTGCAGTATTTTTTTGCATTTCATCAGATTCTGATATCTTTTCTACATAATCCAGTACATTTTTTCTACTTACTTTTGCAGAAACAGAATTTTCAGTCTGATCAATCTTAGTATTTAACATTTCATCAGTATTTACATCAGTAACATTTCCTTGGATTTTATCGTCAGATGTAATTACATTTTGTACAGTTCCATTAGATGTTATATATTTTCTTTCACCATTTTGTTCAGGTTTTACTTCAAGTTTAGAATTATTTAAGTTGACTTTTCCTTTTACATGTATATTAGAATTTAAGTCTGTTACAATTCTAGAATTTTCCAATGATTCATAGTTTCCAGCAACCTCTGTAGAACCGAAGTTTTCTATTGTTCCATCATTTTTAATGTTATTTTTTATTATAGCGCTATTTGTAGAAAGAATAGCCTGTCTTCTTACGTTGATTGAAGAAGCATAAACACCGTTTACTTGCAATCTACCATTATTTACAGTTGTATCTCCTGTAAATGTAGAGTTTCCAGATAAAATCAAGTCTCCAGCTCCATCTTTAATTACACCTGCATCTCCTGAAATATCATTTGAGAAAGTATAGCTTCCACTTGGAATATTAATGCTTACATTATCTGAAAGCGCAAGTTCCTTACTAAATAAGGCAGGCCCTTTTAACGCTTTATCAATATTTAAAAGTCCCCATCCGTAAACTTCATCGACACCAGATGCTCCTATATCTGTCGCAGTTGATAAAATTGTTTGACGAATTAGGCTAGCATCCATCCAAGGATATTTTTCTTTAAGTAATGCAGCTGTTCCTGTTACTAGCGGTGCGGCAAAAGAAGAACCCCCACCAACATAATTTTGTCCTTTTATTGTAAATGTTTGATCTCCAACAGCAGTTACAGTCCAGTTTTTAGCAACTCCTGCAGGTGATAACGGAGTCAAATTATCCCAGCTTGTATCTCCCAGTTTAGATTCGTTTTTTGAAGTCAATGCAACTACATTAATCCATCCCTTTTGAAGTCCGCTTTCAAAATGTGGTAAACCTCCTTCAAGTGTAGGCTGTTTGTCAGAAGAATCATTTCCAGCAGACCATACAAATAAAGAACCATTATTTACTTCATTTTTATAAAAATCAAGCATAGAACTTCCAATTTGGTGTCCATAATAATGGCTTGAAGCAGAATCATTATTAAAATCCGTTACTTCTCCGTCGATTCCGAATGATTGATTATAGATGGTTACCCCATTATCTTTTAATTTTTGATACATTTCTAATTTTACGCTTGGATAAGTCACTTTTTTGTCAGTATTACGTTTAGCTGCGTCAATTACATATACACTAGCACCTTTTGCAATTCCATTTGAAGAACCTGCAGCAAGATCCGCTACAACAATTCCATGATCATCGTTTTCAGTAGCTTCTGATGTAAATCCAGAAACTGTAAGTTTTGTTAAACGACTTCCAAATTTTTCTGAAAGATCAGAACTAAATGCTGAATTTTCAAATCCTACGTCAATAATTCCCACTTTTACATTATTACCTGTGAGTGTTGTATTTGAATTGTTGTGAGGATTATCTTTATTATAAGAAAGAGTAGAAGAATTCCAGCCTATTCCAGAAGTTGTTGTTGTTACAGTCGGTTTTGTTGTTACTGGTGCCGGATCTGTAGGAGTAGGAGTAGCCGCTGCTGTTCCACCCGAATTGCCGCCTCCGCCACCTCCGCCTCCACCACAGCTAATTAGTAGCGCAGCTAATCCGAGGATAATCGTGCTTTTGGCAAAGTTATGCTTTTTCATATCTTTCTTGAATTGTTTTAAATTAGTGGTCATAGTAACCGCTCTCCTTTCAATTTTAAACTGCTATTTAAGAAATTATTTTTTAAATAAAAAACTAAATATAATATCTAATACTTATAATAATTTTCCAATAGTATTCTACCATATTTTTTTGAAAAAATCACTACAGAATTTAAAATTATTTAAAAATTTCTCCAGCTTCCTTATACCATAAAACCAAGTCCAGCTCATCCATTTTTATTTTTGAAAAATATGAATATTCTCTCATTTTTTCTTCAATTTCATAATATTTTTTCTCAGTTATTGTCTTAGGAATTTCATCAATCACATTAAGAGCTTCAAGATTTCTCAAAATATGCCTATCTAAAATTGCAATATTTTCTCCAAATCCAAGATTTCGCAGCACATGATTTGCCTCCTTTAGTCCCATACCTCTAACGTTTTTCAATATCCATTTTCGTTTTTCAAAAGTATCCCCAATTCCAGACAAAATTTTCTTTGGCTGCAATTTCCCGTCTCTTGTCATTAATTCTCGTAATTCCACCAAATATCTAGACTTATTATTTTTAAATCTGACAATATTCAAAAATTCAACTATCTCTTCAGCTTTTCCTTCATACAGAAGATCATTTTTCACTATATTTGTAATAGCTTTCCAAGCATTTTTAGCCTTCGACTGAGGTGTCAAGATACAAAATGCCATTTCTGCAAAAACCTCTTGTTCTGTACCTTCCCATGCCTTTTTATAACCTTTTATAGCCTTTTCAATTCCAGTTTTTATTTCTTTGTGAATTTTAAGGATTTCCTTGTGCTTTTCCTGATTAATTTTTTTACTAATGTTGTTATATTTATCACTTTTTTTCTCAATTTTTTTAGACATAATTAAAGTTCCTTTTTTTATTTTTTTGGATAATAATAAACTCTAGAAAAAAATAGAAATAAGATTTTATAGAATTTATTTAAATTTGAAAAATTTTGATTATTTCAGAAAAAATTTTCCAATTTCATCAATAGTTTCCTCTGTTTCTTTAAGGGGTGCTAAAATCCAGTCATGGCACAAATTTTCTCCAATTTTTATTTCTACGCTTGTTCCAACTGCAATTTCCAGCATATCGCTTAATTTTAAGCAATCAGGATACAAAATTTCATTTGTTCCAAAAATGAGGAATATTTCCCCAAGATTATCCATATTTCCATAAATTGGCGAAATCAGCGGATCTTTCACATCCAGTTCCCCAGCAAACTGCTTTCCAGTTACAATCAGCCCATTTAACGGCAAAAGCGGATCTTTTTCTGCAAATTCCTCTATTTCCTCATTTGTCATTGAAACATCAACCCAAGGCGACATCAATACAGTTTTTTCTGGAAAAGGTAACTGCTTTTCTTCTTTTAATCTTTGCAAAAATGCAAGTGCCAGCCCCCCGCCAGAAGAATCTCCAAATAAATAAAACTCATCATCTTTATATTTTTTTATTATTTTTCTATAAGCCCCCATTACAACTTTATGTGCTTTCTCCACAGTATTTTCAGGAGCAAGCGGATAATCAATGAATGTAACTTTCAAATGATATTTCTTTACGAGTTTTTCAATAATATTTTTATGCCCCCGAACAGCACGCATGACATAAGCCCCGCCGTGCAAAAAAATAATATGCCTGTTACAGCTTTTTTCACTGAAAACTGTTAAAATTTGATATTCGTCAATGAACTGCTCATCAATAGCAAGCGACTTGTCAAAATTTTTTTTATTCAAAAAATCCGTATCTCTTCTTGGATTTAAAAAATCCTTTTCCTTATATTTTTTCATATTTACCAACTTTGCGATTGGTACTGCAATATCTGATAATAAACTCATTTTTTTTATTTTATTTTAAAAAAATAATCAAACTCCTTTCTTTTTTACTGCTTTTTTACAAAGGCTTTCATTCCTTTACTTATCATAAACTACTATTGTTTAATTTTTATTTTTTTACGAAAATAATAAAACTAATTTAAAACTGAACTCAAAAGCTATGACTATTTTAAGTTTATATGATTTTTAATAGTTTTATTTTGAGTGGATTCAAGTATAATTTAAAATTTATAACTATTTTGCGAAATAATATAAATAAAATTACCTAAGTGGCAGATTTTATAAAAAAATAATGAATAATAGACCTGTTTGATAACTATATAAACTTAAAGGTTAATAAATAAATATCCTGAAGCAAGAGGTTTTGATCTCTTGTATAGATAAAAAACTTAGGTTATCGAACATATCTAATATTAACTAAATTAAAATGTATTTTATTCTATAAATTTTATTTTATCTTCAATTTCCACATAACGTTCTTTCCCAATAATCTTTTCCAAATCCACATTTGACCTTATGTTATTTTTTTCAATTTCAGGAATCAATTTTTTTATTTCCTTATTTGTAAATCCTATTTTTTTTAATTCCTTTTCATTTGATTTGTTAATATAATATTTTGTTATTTCACGCCCATAATTTTGTCTGGAATTCTGTATTTTTTCATTATCTACAAACAAAAATTTTTGAGCAATTTCCAATCCTGATTTTCCAAATCCAGAGACATTCTTTACTTCATCAACATCTTTAATAATCCCAACTTCATCCCGATATTTAACAAATTTTTCAGCCTTATTCTTATTAATCCCCAGCTTTAGCAAATCTTTATATTCAATACTGTTAATATCAAATTTTACATTGCTTTTTGTCAAATCAGTATCTTTCTTAGCCTTATCCTTTTTATAATTTTTTTCCTTGCTAATTTCAATTTCAGGAATATTTTTCTCCTCAATTAAAAGTCTTAAAAAATTTCCCACAATTAATAGCATTACAAAAATAATGACATATTTTATTTTCATAATAATCCCCCTTTTAATTATTTTATTTAACAATTTTTGAAAATCTGCCACTTAAATAAAATAACTTATATTTTATGACAAATTATACCACATTGATTTGTTATTTAATAGATAAAAAAATTAAAATTTAAATTTTATCATTCTGTAATCATTAAATAAAATTTTTATCTATTTAATTAGGTTATTTTATTAATCACTTATTTTTTAGAATATTTTAATTAATTATCATTTTTTTATTTATAATTCTAAATCTTTTTTGACGTAAGGGCATCATACGCCATGCCCTTACAACCCGGCTTTACGCAAAACTTTCTTATATAAGAAAAATAGAACTCGCTTTTGAATATAAATAATTTTAATTCAAGTAATCTTATCTAATTTAAAATTTATTCCAAAAGCTCAAACAGCTATTTTTCTTCTAACGAAATTTTGCTTGTTACTTACTTTTATATTCAATCTCATTCAAATAACAGATTTATTGCAAATTTTTTTTACAAAATAAAAAACATAAAATAAAAAAAATATTTATTAACAAAAATAATACTAAAATAAAAACTAATAAAATAACTTTGCTGAGTTTTTTGAAGTAGAAAAAAGAAAATAAACTAATTTTCTCATTTGCCTTTAATAAAAATATGTTATTATTATTGTGAAATAAATAATTTTCTCTATTTATTTAATTTTGAAAAAGAGATTGAAATATGATAAGAGGTGATTTTTATGAAAAAAATTAAAGAAAATGTAAAAAAACTGCTTTTACATTTTAAAAGTGGATTTGAGAGATTTCCAGTAACGATTATTTTAGTTTTTATGCATTTTATTACAGGCATATACATAGCTGAAGTTAGAAATTTTCAGTCTGATGAATTTATTGAAATTAATTTTCTTTTGTTTGGGAGTATTTTTATTACAGCAATGTTTGAAATGCTTTATGAAAAATATTTTTATAAAAAAAATAGATGGCTAGTTAGAGGTGTTTATTCAGTTATAACATTTGCTGTATCAATTATTTTTTTTGTAGAGTATTTACGGACTAATGATTATTACAATGTTTATTTTTTTACATTGATTCCGATTTCAATGGTTCTGTTTTTATTAATTCCTATTTTAAGAAAAAAGGATAATAGAGAAAAGTATTTGCAGTCAGTATTTTCAAATTTTGTTATAACTGGCATTTTTGCGGCAGTTCTCTGGATTGGTATTGAAATAATACTGGCAACAGTGAATTATCTGTTTTTTTATTCTGGTGACAGTTTATTTTTTAGACTGACTACGTATTCTTTCTGGTTTATAACTGAAGTATTTGGAGCATCATTGTTTTTATCTTTATTGAAAAAGCCTAATGATAATCTTGAAAATTATGAATTCCCATTTATTTTCAATTTATTGATTAAATTTGTAATTATTCCATTAATTATTATTTACACAGGTGTTTTATATATTTATATGACAAAGGTTATTATATCAATGCATTTGCCAAAAGGACTAATTTCTCATCTCGTTCTTTGGTATACAGCATTTAGTGTCTTCATGATGATTTTAATAACGCCATTTACACAGAAAGATAAATTTTTTGAGAACTTTAAAAAATATTTTCCATACTTTTCGATACCTTTAATTTTTGCTTCACTATTTGCAGTTTTTCAAAGAACATATCAATACGGAATTACAGAAAATCGGTATTACGTACTAATTTCAATATTCTGGCTGCTTTTCTGCATGATTTTATATATTAGAAACATGAATGTTACAGGAGTTTTCATAAGTTTAATTATCTGTTTTATAATTTCAGTTTACACTCCACTTAGTGCCAAAAATGTTAGTAATTTTAGCCAAAGTCAAAGATTGAAAAGAATACTTGTAAAATATGGGGCTTTAAAAGATGGAAAAATTTCTAAAATTACACAAAAATTGACTAACAGACAGGGAAGTCAGATTCATACAACAATTCAATATATATCTGACAACAGCACTATTGCGAAATTAAATTTCAAAAATGAAAAAGGAGAGATTTATTCAACTCTTGGAGATTTGGAAAAAGGGCTAGATGTGAAAGAGTCTTGGAAAGAGTATTCTATATACGATAGTGAAGATGATGACAGGGAAAAAGATGATGAACATAAAATTGTCACATATAAAATAAAAAATAGCGAAAATGCTGAAATTATATCTGATATAACAGGCTATGACAACTTTGTATCTTACAGAAAAGTTGATAATATAGACCCAGTAGATCAGGAAAATGAATCTGAAAAATATAAAATTACAATTAAAAATAAAATAATCACAATAAACAGCAAAGATGGAACAGAACTTGCCAAAATAAATTACGAAGAGGCAGTACAGCAAATCGTATCCAAATTAAAAACTTTAAAATTGCAAGATACAACCGATACAGGCTATGAAGTTTCTCAAAAAGATTTGGAGTATATTGGAAAGGCTGGAAAAATTAATTATAAGATTTCTTTAAGAAGTATTAATGAAGAGACAGTAGATGGGAAACCAAAGGATTTGTATTATGATGAATTTGATTTTATGTTTTCTGAGAAGAAATAGCTTTTGAAATAATCTTAAAACATCCGAAACTCTTGAGTTTGATTAAAAAAAATGTTACCATAAATAAAAAATGAAAGGAAAAATAAAATTATGAAAACTTTAGTTATTTTGGTACATCCTAATATGGAAAATTCGAGAATTAACAAAAGATGGAAAGAAGAACTAGAAAAATATCCTGACAAAATCACAGTCCATGAACTTTATAAAGAATATCCAGACTGGAATATAAACATTGAAAAGGAGCAGGAACTGCTTGAAAAACACAATAATATAATTTTTGAATTTCCGCTTTACTGGTACAGTAGTCCGCCAATATTAAAGAAATGGCTTGATGAAGTCCTTTCATATAACTGGGCTTATGGAAATAAATACAGGCTTGAAGGTAAAAACATAGGTTTTGCCGTATCTGTCGGAGGACCGCAGCAGGAATATTCAAAAGAAGGTTCCGTTAGATTTTCAATGGATGAAATTTTAGCACCTTTTGAAGCTACTGTTGAATACATTAAGGCAAATTTAGTTCCTCATCATTTTATTTTTGACACTGAAAATTTAAGTGATGAAAAGTTGTCAGAAAATGCTGAAAATTATATAAAACATATTTTCAATACAAAGTAGTTAAGTTTAATAAAAAAATCGGGATTTTTCAAGCTATATTTTGACTTTCTGAACTTTTAAAAATTACAGTCAGAAATTTGGTATTTAGCTTCAAAACAAGTTTGTTGCTGCTTGTGGATTTATTCCGATTTTTTATTGATTTAAATATCAAAATATTTTTTCTGCCACTTCAATATTTTTCACAAAATAAACCTTCCCATCTTCTCTGTACTCTAAAAGCATCGAATAAATTTCTACTTTAAATTTTACGATTTTAGAATACTATATTTCAGATAAATAAACAAGAAAATTTTATGGCTATTAATAAAGTGTAAAATTTGTGATATAATGATTTTGTTTAATATTAATCTCATGGATTTAATTGAAAAATAAAAAAGAAAGGAAATTATTATGTTCACAGGAATTATTAAAGTATTTATTTTAAGCCTTGTGGAAGGGCTTACAGAGTTTATACCTGTCAGTAGTACAGGACATATGATTATTGTGGATCAGTTTTTGCAGCTTTCAAAAAATGAGGAGTTTGCCAATGCGTTCAAGATAATTATACAGTTAGGGGCAATTTTATCGGTAGTTGTGTATTATTGGAAAAGAATTTTTCCATTTGCAAAGGGGCTTAGTCAAAGTCAGCGGATGGATATTGTTCAGATGTGGGTAAAAATAGTGATCGCAGTGCTTCCTGCAATTGTACTGGGACTTCTGTTTGACGATATTATTGATAAAGTGCTGTTTAATTCGGTGGTTGTGGCAATAATGCTAGTTATTTATGGAGTTATACTTATTTGGCTTGAGTCAAGGGAGAAAAAGAAAGGCGGAATTACTTCAATTACACAAATGTCAGTAAAAACTGCGATTGGAGTAGGGCTTTTTCAATGTCTTGCAATGATTCCAGGAACTTCGAGATCGGCTGCTACGATTATTGGTGGAGTTTTGCTTGGATTAAACAGAGTTTTGGCAACAGAGTTCTCATTTTTTCTGGCAATTCCGACAATGCTTGGGGCAACACTTTTGAAACTGGTGAAACTTGGTACGGCTTTAAGCGGGTATGAATGGTTTTTGATTGCTTTAGGATTCGTTTTATCATTTGTATTTGCGTATGCTGTGATAAAAGTATTTATGGATTACATAAAAAAGCACGATTTCAAGGTATTTGGATATTATCGTATTATTCTTGGGATAATTGTGCTGGTGCTATACTTTATGGGAGCTATAAAATAGATGATAAGAGCGAATATTGAGATTAATCAGAATAAACTTGAGGAATTTATGCGTGTGCTTTTACCTGAGCATTATGATATTCTTTCGGAAAATAGTGAAAAAGATGTGAAAATTAGTATTAATTTTGAAAAAAGTCAAGATGTGGAAAACTTTGACAATGATTGTGGAAAACTCAAAGATTCAGAAAGTGAGAATACAGAAACAATTATTGTGAATACGGTATTAATTGATAATAAAAATGGAAAAATTTTAAAAGAAGTAATATTTTCACATAATAAAGTCAATGAAGAATATTTTGATCAGGCAGAAGTTATGGCAAAAAGTTCCTTGATGAAACTTTTTAATAAAAAAAATGAATATAAATGGGGTATTTTAATAGGAGTACGTCCTACAAAGATTGTGGGGCGTTTTTTAAAGATGGGGTTATCTTATAATGAAATTAACAAAATATTGGAAAAAATATATCTTGTAAGCAATGAAAAAAGAAATCTTCTGCTAGACATTGTAAAACGTCAAGAGCCATATCTGGACAAAGAAACAATTGGAATTTATATCGGAATTGCCTTTTGCCCTACAAAATGTTCATATTGTTCATTCCCAGCCTATCTGCTACGAGGGAAATATGCAGAGCGATATGATGAATATATCGAGTCTATCTATCACGAAGTCCGTGAAATTGGCAAATTAACGCAGGAGCTGGATTTAAAAATTAACACAATTTATATCGGTGGAGGAACGCCTTCGATTTTAACGGCAGAAGAAATTGACAAATTGCTAGAAACTGTAAAAGAAAACTATAATTTGGGTTATTTAAAGGAATTTACATTTGAAGCTGGAAGAATAGATACCTTAGATGAGGAGAAATTGACTATTATTAAAAGCTATAGAATAAATAAAATTAGTATAAATCCGCAGTCTTTTAATGAAAAAACTTTAAAACTTGTAAATCGTTATCACGACAGGGAACAGTTTGATAATGTTTACAAACTTGCTAAAAATCTTGGATTAGAAATAAATATGGACTTGATTTTAGGTTTGCCACGTGAAACTACAGAAGATATTTTGTACACAATGGACGAAATTTCCAAATATAATATGGAAAATCTGACAATTCATAATCTAGCAATAAAAAATGCAAGCCGTCTTAACAAAGAGAATTATGCTCACGAAGACGTACTGGATTATGAAAAGATTTACGAAAAAATCGAAAATGTGACTAGAAATAAAGAGCTTTTTCCATATTATATGTATCGCCAGAAAAACAGCTTTCAATGGGGAGAAAATCTAGGATATTCACTAAATGGAAGCGAGTCGATTTATAATATTGAAATGATTGAAGAAAATAAGACGATTATTGGAATTGGGGCGGGAGCAATTACAAAACTTATCTGGTTTGACGAAGAAAAAAATCGAGATAATATAAAAAGGCTTGTAAATCCCAAAGATCCGCTAGTATGGATGAATGAGCTGGAAGATCGGCTGGAACAGAAAAAGTTTGAAATTAAAAGAATATTTAAAAAAGATTTTCTGTAATAATATTCAAAATTTTAACGATAAATTTATGTTTTAGGAACTGTAAATTAGATACAATGATTGATAAAACAAAAAATATATGAAAAAAACTATATTAATTATATAAAATATATGATAAAATAAAGTGTATAATAAAAGATATGTAAAATAAGGAGGTATTTTGATGAATTATCAAAATTTAGTGAATGGAGAATGGAAAGACTCTAAAAATACAATAACTATTTATTCGCCTGTAAATGGGGAAGAACTTGGAACCGTTCCAGCTATGTCAAGAGAAGATGTTGACTATGCTATGGAATCTGCTAGAAAGGCTTTACCTGCTTGGAGAGCTTTATCGGCTGTAGAAAGAGCTGCATACCTGAATAAGGCTGCAGATATTCTTGAAAGAGATAAAGATAAAATTGGGGAAAATTTGGCAAAGGAAGTGGCAAAAGGAATTAAAGCCGCTATTTCAGAAGTTGTCAGAACGGCAGATTTAATTAGATATGCAGCGGAAGAAGGGCTTAGAATCACAGGTGAATTTGTAAATGGTGGTGGATTTGAAGCTGGAAGCAAGAGAAAATATGGAGCTGTAAAAAGAGAGCCAGTTGGTGTTGTTCTTGCAATTGCGCCATTTAACTATCCTGTAAACTTATCAGCATCTAAAATAGTGCCAGCTTTAATCGGAGGAAATGTAGTAATTTTCAAACCGCCTACACAAGGTTCAATAAGTGGATTATTATTGACAAAAGTATTTGCAGAAGCTGGAATTCCAGCGGGAGTACTTAACTCTGTAACTGGAAAAGGTTCTGAAATTGGAGATTACTTAATTGAACACAAAGAAGTAAACTTTATAAACTTTACAGGAAGTACACCAATTGGGGAAAAAATTGGAAAACTCGCTGGAATGCGTCCAATTATGCTTGAATTAGGTGGAAAAGATGCTGGAATTGTATTAGAAGATGCAGACTTGGAAAATGCCGCTAAAAATATCGTAGCAGGGGCATTTAGTTATTCTGGACAAAGATGTACCGCCATTAAAAGAGTACTTGTAATGGATTCAGTTGCAGACAAATTAGCAAACTTGATAAAAGAAAAAGTTGAAAAATTAACTGTTGGAGATCCTTTTGACAATGCTGACATTACAACAGTAATTGATACTCCATCAGCAGACTTTATCGAAGGATTAATAAAAGATGCACAAGAAAAAGGTGCAAAAGCATTGACTACAGTAAAAAGAGAAAAAAATCTAATTTGGCCAGTAGTTTTTGACAACGTAACAACTGATATGAGAATCGCCTGGGAAGAACCATTTGGACCAGTATTGCCAATTATCAGAGTTAAATCTGTAGATGAAGCAGTAGAAATTGCAAATAAATCAGAATATGGACTTCAATCAGCAGTATTTACAAAAAATTTCCCATTAGCATTTGAAATCGCTGAAAAATTAGAAGTAGGAACAGTACATATAAATAACAAGACTCAAAGAGGGCCTGACAGCTTCCCATTCTTAGGAATTAAAGGTTCAGGAGCAGGAGTTCAAGGGATAAAATACAGTATAGAAAGCATGACAAGAGTTAAATCTATCGTATTTGATATATAAAATTAAGAAGATGTTTTCTTTCGGGAAAGCATCTTTTTTTACATTTATAGTAAAACTGATTTAAAACTGAACTCAAAAGCTATGACTATTTTACTCAAACTCTAAGTTTATATAATTTTTAATAGTTTAATTTTGAATGAGTTCGAGTATAATTTTTAAAATTTTAAATAAAAATTATTTTAGAGGAGGACTTTCCTATGAAAAAGATAACAATGCTTCTAACATTAGTTTTAACAGTGCTATCATCTACAAGCTGCTCTTATTTTAAGATTCCTAAAGGCGATGGAAGAGAAAAAGCAGGAAATTTATGTACTTATACGGCAAAGGGAGAATTTATAGGCTGTGAGCCTATAAGATAGCAAAAAATTTTACAATAAAAGATTTTGGAAATGGAAATAGAATACTAATTGAAATATTAAATGGCAAATTGAAAGGCGAAAAAGGGTATATAAATCTAAAAGGATTTAAAGAGATTAGTGATAAAATTTTAAAAAAATATATTGGAACTACTTGGGGAGCTTTAGCTACTCATGAAGCTACTTGGATTGATGCTGAACCAGAAAATATTGATATGTCAAAATATAATTGGGAATATGGAATAGTTCTTTTTTCTACAAAATATCTTAAAAATGACAATTTTGAAAATAGATTTCTTAATAGTTTAAATTTAATTTTAATCAAAGAAAAAATAGAACTAAATGATGAGATTACTCAATATGATTGTGAAAGAGATTCATCGAAAATATTTTTGTATAATTTTAATGATGATATATATGGATTGCTCCAAGAAAGTGGAATTCCAAAAGATTATGTTTTTTGTAAGGGTTATTTTTGGAATGAATAAATTAAAATAAAGAAAGAGAGTTGATTTTTAATGTATATTAGACCAGAAGATGTACTTTCTCCAAGAGATAAAGTAAAAAATTTAGAAATTCTTATAAAAAATGATAAAGAAGATTACTCAATAGCACTTCTTGAATACGATGGAACTGAATGTGTTGGTGTAAGATGGAATACAACAAATGAAGAAAAAGATAATATCGGAACACCACAATCAAGAGGAATACCTACATGGTTTATACTCCCAAAAGAAGTTGCAAAAGTATATTTGGAAAAATTTTTAGAGGAAAAAGAAAAAAAAGAAAAGAATTTGAAAAATAGGATAAGATTATATTTAAATAAATAAAAAACATATAGGAGGAAATGTTATGAAAAAAGCATTATTATTTTTATTTGCTGCATCTGTAATATTTGCGGCAGGACCAAAAGTTCCTTATACTCATGAGGGATTTTATTCGACAGATAAAGTTCAGAAGGCTGTTCATTTTGTTTCTGTTGATGACATTAAAAAGAGTCTTGAGGGGAAAGGACCAATTAATGTAAGTTTTGATATTGATGATACATTGTTACATTCAAGTGGTTATTTTAATTATGGACAATATCACTTTCAAATTCCAGGAGATAAAAGAGGAGCTGTAAGTTATCTATATAATCAAAAATTTTGGGATTATGTAGCTGAAAATGGAGATGAACACTCAATTCCAAAACAATCTGCAAAAGATTTGATAAAAATGCACTTGGAAAGAGGAGATAACATATTTTTCATCACAGGAAGAACAAAACATTCAAAAGATAAAAACTATACTTCAACAAAATTATCAAAAACATTGCAAAGATACTTTGATTTGCCAAAAGAAGTCTATGTAGAATATACAGCCGATACTCCAACAGGTGGCTACAAATACGATAAATCATTCTACATTAAAAAACACAATGTTTCAATTCACTACGGTGACAGCGACGATGATATTTTAGCTGCAAGAGAAGTAGGAATTCGTGGAATAAGAGTTCAAAGAGCTTATAATTCTACAAATCCGCAAAAGATGAATGGTGGATATGGAGAAGAAGTTTTGATAAATTCAGCATGGTAAGATTAAGAAAGAAAAAATTTCCATTTTCTCATTTTTCTTTAATAAATATGTGATATTATTTAATTAGAAAAGAAAGAAAGAAATCAGAAAAGAGGTATTTAAAATGAAAAAGATGTCTATTTTAATCGGAATTTTTACAGTATTTTTATTAAATTGCTTTGTTTTAAGTGCATATTCAAAAAAACAAAATGTCTATAATTTAAATGGAACGTCATGGGAATTGATACAAGTTAGCCGAAAAGGAAAGAATATTGTAATTCCTAAGGGGACTAAGATTACAATTAATTTTTCAGAAAATGAAATCAATGGATTTTCGGGGATAAATAATTATTCTGGAGATTATATGATAAAAAATAATTCTACATTATCAGCTGATGTAGCTACAACTTTGATGGCAGGCTCTGAAAATTTGATGAATATTGAACAAAATTTTCTTGATATTTTACAGTCTTTTCCAAAAATAAGTTATAGTGCTAATACTTTGACTTTGAGTAATAATAAAAAGGAAGTTTGGACTTTTAAAGTTCTGACATTAGATAAAAAATTACAAAATACAAGTTGGAAACTCTTGAATATGGATGGAAAAGATATTAGCAAATTGATTTCAAAAAATGAGAATAATATTACACTTTCTTTTAATGAAAATGGAATAAATGGTAATTCAGGAATAAATAACTATTTTGGAGATTATGAAATAGTTAATAACAATATTAAAGTCGGTCCTCTTGGTTCAACAAAAATGGCAGGTCCCGAAAATCTTATGAAAGTTGAAAGGGAATTTTTGGAACTTTTAGAAAATTCTAAAAAAGTTAAACTATCTGATCAAAAAACTTTGGTTTTGACAACAGATAAAGGAAAGAGTTTGACATTTGAAAAAATTTACCAATAGAAATATAGATGGAGCAATCATATTTTTAAATAGATTTATTAAATATAAATTTTGGATTATAATCAGATAATTATTCTTCAATAAGGGGGTTTTGCCCCCTTTTTATAAATTATGAATTAATTAATGTAATTTTTAAATTCATTTAGTATACTTTTTTAAAATAAAATGATACAATAAAAATATTATAAAAACTAATTTTGAAAGGAATAAAAAAATATATGAAAAAAAATAAATTTTTGACTACAATATGTATGTTATCAACTTTTATAGGAACAAATCTTCATGCCAAAACAGCAAAAGGGAAAAAAACAGTAAAAGCTAAAACTTCTCATAAGCCTTTAAATTCAAAAAAAGATCATAGTAATAATAGTGGGATTTATGGAATTTCTTCAAACAATAAAAGTACTCTTATTGAAACAAAAATGGCAGAATTAAGACAAAAACATACAAAAGCAATGACTTCAGGATCAATTCAAGAACGAAAAAGAGCAGCTGTAGAAAAAAAACTTTTAACTTCTTACAGCAAATGGCGTGGAACAAAATACTCCTTAGGTGGAGATTCTAGAAAAGGGATAGACTGTTCAGCGTTAACGCGTAGAGTCTATCGAGAAGTTTTCAACAAGGAGCTTCCAAGAGTTTCAACACAGCAAGTAAAACAAGGGACAAGAGTTTCAGCTAAAAACTTGCGGTCAGGAGATATTGTTTATTTTAAACCTGAAAATAGAACGAGTCATACAGCAGTCTATGTTGGTAATACATTATTTATTAATGCTTCCTCTTCAAAAGGAGTTGTAATGTCATCGTTAAAAAGTCCATATTGGAGAAAATATTTTAAATATGGAGTTAGAGTCCACAATGTTTAATAAATATTAGTTTAATTTTGAAAAAATTTGAATTAACTAAAAATGAATAAAAAAGGGAAAGTGGGAATTTTTATGAAAATAGTAAAAAAATTACCAATAATATTATTAGGGATATTATCAGCAGGATTTATTTCAAATGGATCTATCAAGAGAAAAAATCCAGTTATAAATGATAAACGCAGAAAACTTGTCTTTAAAAAATTTAAGTGTAATAAAAAAATATATACAGTAAATTATATTACAGATGAAATGGTTCAGCTTTTGGATATGAAAACGTATGAGAAATCGCTATTAGACAGAACTGTGTCTACAGGCGGAGAAAAATACAGCAATGGAAATGTCAAAATTCATATAGAGGGAAACCGTATGACACTTACACAAAACGGAAAAAATACTTCTTGTCTTTTAGTCAAATAATACAGAGCTTTATTCAAAAAAATGACTATTAAATCAATTTTATCATTAACAAGGGGGTTCTAATCCCCTTGTCAAAACAATTCATAACAAATCTATACTAAACTCCATTAAATCAGTTGAATATCTTTGCAAAGCAAGGAATACAAGAATTAATGAATAAGCCAAAGGGTGAAAATTTATTATCATAATTGTATTTTTTTTTAGAAATTATATGGTACAATATTAATAAAATAAACAAGGAGAAAGATCTATATGAAAAAAATGTTATTAATGGCAATACTGCTAATAGGAGCAATAAGTTATGGAGCAGCAGGACTTGATTTAAAATTTAATACGGATGGAAAATTGCATGAAGAAAAACTGTTAAATAGAAGTATAGTTTCTGAAGACACAGAATTAGAAATAAGAAAAGCAGGAAATGGGGAGTATGAAATTGTACGTTCTCCTGAAGAGCCTGATGGTGAAGTATCTGTTGAAAAAGCAAAAGTGAAAAAAAATTCTATTTGTGATGAAACTACCTGCATTGGATATGACATGAAATTAAAAAAAGCAGTATTCATAGATCCTGAAGATATGAGAGTTATTTATCCTGAATGGTAAAATTAGTGCATTTAAAAAGGAGAGGGAAAATAGGAAAAAAAATAGTTGTATAGCAATAGACGTTGTTGCTTGTGACTCTCATTTTTCCTTAATAAACTTACGATATAATAATTAATGAAAAATTGAATAACAAAATGGAGAAAAACTTATGAAAAAACTATTTTTAACATTAACAGTACTATTAATGGGAGTTGTCGCATGTTCAAAATCTGGAAAAGATGAAAAAAAGGAAACGAAAGAAACGGAAATAAAGCAAGAAGTTAATAAAACAACAGCAGTTTCTTCAAGCAACATAAAATCAGAAAGCAGCTATGAAGCTCAAATATTGGAAAGAATGGGAGCAGTAAAAAAGGAAGTTCAGCCAGCTTTGGATTCTGGAGTGACTGCAGACATGAATAATGCAATTCAAAAATTAGGAGATTCATGGGATGCAGAAATGAAAAAAGTTTATGAATTGCTATTATCAAAATTATCAGAAAATGAAAAGGCAAAATTGCAAAAAGAGCAGGAAGAATGGATAAAAAAAGTTAAGGAAGATGTTGAAAAAAGCACTGAAGAGTCAGAAGGTGGAACAATATCAGGAACTCTAGGGGGAAATGCCTGGGCAAGTGCAATAGAGAAAAGAACTTTAGAATTGGCAAAAAGATATGATTTATTAAATAATAAATAATATTTATAGATAAAAAAAATAATGAAGGGGAGACATTAGCTATGAAAAACAAAATTTTGAAAATATTTGTAATTATGACTTTAGCGGCAAATGTAAGTTATGCAAAAAGCAATACAAAAATAGATAAAGCAACATTTCAGGAAATAGATGCTACATATTCAAAAGATAAAAATGGAGTTTATGTTTGGGAAAATAGAGGGTGGAAAAAATTAGAAGGGCTGGATCCAGTTACTTTTGAAATTATAAATATTAGCGGAAGTGCACGTCGATATCTAAAAGATAAAAATGGAATTTACAGTATCATTTACAGTATGGATGGAGATAGTGATAAGTTGGTACTGGAAAATTTGCCATATGATTCACAGACATATGAAGTGATAAATCAGTTATATTCAAAAGATAAAAACAATATTTATTATTCAGATAGAAAAATAATCGGAGTAGATTTACCTACATTTCAAAGAATAGATGAATACATATATTCAAAAGACAAGAATAATATTTATTTTAGAGGAAAGAAAATATCAGGCCCTGATAAAGACACTTTTGAAAAAATAGATGAATATAACTACTCAAAGGATAAAAATAATATTTATTATAATGATAAAAAAATAGAGGGAGTGGATAAAAATACATTTGAATTAACGTATGATTTTGGCTCTGTAGTAAATGGGTATTATTCAAAAGATAAAAACAATATTTATTATGAAAACAAGAAATTGAAAGGTATAGATGTAAAAACATTTAAGAAAATAAGCAGATTAGTTGACAATTTTCTTATAGAAGATAAAAATGGATTTTACATTGTTGAGGAAGATGGAAGTGTAGCTCCGATAGACAGTAAGGAAGTAGATATTGAAAATCTCTCACAGTTAGCTATCAAAACTAACTTGTATCACGATAAGGACAGCATGTATTTTGTAAAAAATCATAAACTTGTAAAAATAAAAGACGCTCCTAAGGTTGATCCATATAATTTATCGACATATAATGACAAATATATAAATAAGTATGATGTAGTTTATTACTTAGACACAGATGAAGGTGCATTTAAAAAACTTGAAAAAGCAGAAAGCCATCAGTTTAGTGCATATGGCGATACTGAATATGCAAAAGGAAGAAAAAACGTTTATTTTAAAGGTAAAGTTCTGACAGGTGCTGATTATGCAACTTTTGATATGAAATATAATCATGAAAAAGATGTGTATGAAATAAAAGATAAAAATAAAGTTTATGAAACAGTAAAAGCAGACTAAAAAAATAATAAGTAAAATAAAAACTCTCATTTTTTTTTTAATAAAATTATGATATATTATTAGTGAAAAAATAAACAAAGAAGAAAAAATAGAAAGCGGAGGAAACAAAAATGAAAAAAATTATTATGGCATTATTGCTATTAATAGGGGTTATTGGATTTTCAGAAGAAGAATTTAGTTACAAAGGTTATGATTTACCTTTCACAAGCGATGGGAAACTGCATGAGGAAATATTACTGAAAAGAGAGATAACAGCTGATGATACTTCAATAGAAATAAAAAAATTGAAAAATGGGAAGTATCAGTTCTGGGATTACGCTTCTGATACTGGAGATGAAAATGAGCCGCCACGAATTACAGATGCAATTAAGGAAAAAAATGTGCTTTGTGATGAATATATCTGTGTTGGATACGATACAAAATTAAAAGATCCAGTAATTTTGAATAGAAAAACGAAAAGAATAATTAGTATTGTACGTGAAGAAAACTACGATAAAGTTGATGACCCTGAAACTTTAAGAAGATTTCCTGAGGATAATCCTGAAATGTATAAATTATATCGTGATTATTATAAATTGTATAAATAAATTGTGATTAAAAAATGATAAATTATTAAACAATAAATTTAAACAGAAAGAGCAGGTAAAAATTATGAAAAAAATATTATTTTTAATTATGATATTAGCTGCAATACCAGCGTTTGCAGTAAAGGTTACGACAGATGGAAAACATAATTTGGAGAAGGCGGCAGGAAAATATCAAGGTATTGAAATATTTAAAAAAAATGATAAATGGTACATAACAAAAATACATGACGGATTCGATGAAACGGAAACAGTTCCTATAGTAATGGAAAAAAATGGAAAATTTTCAGCAAATTATAAAAAACGTGAAAAAGAAACTTATGCTTATGATACGAAAATGAAAACTTTAGTAACGCTTGCTAAAAATGATACAGATCAGATACTTTTTATTGAACTGCCTGAAAAAACAAAAGCAACAGTAGATACAAACTTTAATATGAATAAAGTGAAGGGATATTGGTGTGATCAACTGTTTGAAATTGTTCAGAAAAATGGAAAGTGGTATTTACATGGTGAGGATGATGGCGGATGGGATGAACTTATAACTGTAGCAAAAAATGGATTTACCGTTGAATATGGAACTAAAGACACTGGAGATGACAGAAGATTTACTTTTGATACAAAACTTCAAACAATGGTTGAAATTGATAAGGACGGGAATATAATTCTCCCATACATATTAAAGGATTATTGTCCAACAGGATATAATTAATATCTGAATTTTATTGAAAATTAAGTTGACTAAAAAAGAGGTTTGTGATTTAATACCAAAAATAGGAGTTGATAAAAAATGAGAAAATTACTAATAGTAGGATTATTACTTTTAGGAACTATTGCATTTGCAGGAAAATATGAAAATGAATTGACAGAAAGAATGAAAGCTGTAGAAGAAAAAGCACAGGTTGGATGGGATAGTGGAGTAAGAGCTGATATGATAAATGCTTCACTAGATTTGGATACTGAATGGGAAAAAGAAATGAATAAAGTCTATGACTTGATTCTAAAAAAACTTCCAGCAAAGGAAAAAGTAAAATTTAAAGTTGAACAGCAAAAATGGATAAAGGATAGAGAAACTAAAGTTCAGAAGGCATACGACAAATATGAGGCAGAAGAGGGACCAAGAATGGCTGGGGAACTTGCCGCTAATGATAGATTATCAATAACAAAAGATAGAGCATTGCAATTGGCAAAAAAATACGATAAATTAAATAAATAAAAAATCCTAATAAATTTAGGGCTTGAGTAAAATAGTTATAGTTTTTGAGTTCTGTTTTGAATAAGTTTTACTGTAAAAGGAAATGGTGTAAAATTTCAGCTATTTCCTTATTTTTTTTATCAGCTCTTTTAATTCTACTCCATACAGTCTTATTTTTATTATTTTTCTAAATAAAAAAACGCCATCTATCAAATATTTATAAAAAATAAATTTTTAAAAATACAGATTTCTTGGCGCAATTTTAAATGAATTTATTAGTCTCTAATAGTTGCTAACAATTCTCCTAATACTTCAACTGCTTGTTCAGCATCAGGCCCTTCAGCGTGAACTGTAACTTCTGAACCGTTTTTAATTCCAATTGATAATAATTTCAATAAAGATTTTCCGTTTACTTTTTTCCCTTCATTTTCAACTTCTACTTTACTTTCAAATTCTTTTGCTTTAGCAACAAATACTCCACCTGGTCTTGTATGTAATCCTGTAGGATTTGTCATAGTAACTGTTTTACTTGCCATTATTAGTCCTCCTTAAATATCATTACTTTAATTTTACAACAGTTTTTGGCATTTGTCAATAAGCAGTAAAAACATTTTTTTGATTAAAAGGAAAGATACATAATAATCTAATTTTAGAAAATATTTTTTAAAGAGATTTTTCTGTAACATTAACTAATAATGAATGAAAATTAGTATAAGTCACATTTCCAGGCTTACTATTCTTTATTTTCTTGACAAATTTTCTTTCACAGTAATCAACTGTAACTTTATCGCCTTTTTTTGCTTTAGAATATTCACAAGCGAGATTTGCAGCATAAATTAAAACATCTTCAGGAAGTTCCTGATTATTTCGTAAAATAAGAACATGACTTCCAGGAATATCCTTTATATGCATCCATATATCGTTTGTCTGCCCTTTAGAAAAGGATATTTCCTCATTCTCCTTATTATTTCTTCCAACAAAGATTTGAAAACCTTTATAGTCAAATGACAGTAATTCACGTTTTTTTGTTTTATTCAATTTAATTTTATTTTTTATTTTATTTCCATTATCTGATAAATTCAGTTCATTTTCAATTTCTTCAATCCCAATAAAGTCATTTTCCTTTTCAATGAACATTTTTATTTCTTCAAAATATTTTATTTCATTCTGAATATCACCAAATCTTAGATTTAAGGCTGAAATAGTACGTTTTCCTTTATTATATTTATTATAATAAAAATTTAAATTATCATTTGGAGATAAAAGTGGATCGAGATTTATCGTAATTTCCTGATTATTATAAAAATCAAAAACTGTGGCTTTTTTCATTCCATATTTTATCTGATGCATATTTGCTGCCAAAATGTCTCCGATATTTTTATAATTTTCAAAATTCTCATTTTTCTTCAAGTCAACTTTTATATTTTTTTCTATTTTTTTGAATTTTTTTATTTGCGAATCAACATATTTTAACAAACTTTTCTTTTTTTCACTAATGACATTGGAAGTAATTGTTGTTTTAAAATAAGCATTTAAGCCTTCATTTAAAGTTTCAAAATATTTTCTGTTATTTTTATTTTCTGGATTATTTTCTAAATTAGTATTTTCCTTTTGACTAAATTCTAAAAACTCATTATAAGTCAGCATTTTCTGAATTTTTCCACGATTTAATATTTCATACATTACAGGTTTGTAACTAGACAAATATTTTTTAAAAATATCGTAATCTTTTGAACACTGTACCGCAAAAGCACGCCCAGCACCTTCAATCTTTTCCAAAAAAGTTTCTGTTTCAAATGGAAAATTTTCCTTTTCCAAATAAATTGGCGAAATCTTTTTTTCCTCAAAGGGCAATGTGTACTTTGCTCCAGTCATAATAACACGGTTTCCAACATCAATCGAAGTAAAATAAAGTGCAGACAGAATTTTATCTTTACAAGTCAAGAAAATATTACTTGCCTTTCCCATAATTTCAATAATTAAAGTATATTTTTCCACATCTCCAAATTGATTTAACTTTTCAAAGTCAAAATATACAATTCTGTCAAAACCTTCCTGCCTAATATTAACTAAAATCGAATTTTGCAAATGTTTTTTTAATGAAAGCAAAAATTTTGACTGAAAATCAGTATTTGGATCTTTTTCATCTTTTAAATAAAAAATTGTTGAATTATCCTTTACTTGAAAAAGAAGGTTATTTTTTCCAAAAAAGAGTGAAAATGACACTCTGTCATATTGAAAAATCTTTGTCAATTTATATCGTAGTATCTTTTCCTTTATTTCTTTTACAAGAAATGAAATTCCAATTCCATCTAAATAGAGCATATTTCCCTCCTTTTTTATTTTTATATCTTTTCAGTTATTTTTTAAAGTGCATTTTTTCTAACCATGATATTTTCAGCATCCTCAATATTTAATATTTTTTCATCTCCATCAACAATCATGTTTATTAAATATTTATCAATATTCAAAATTTTTATTAGCGATTTTATTACAACGCCTTTTTCGTTCAAATATTTTCTAATAGCTGTGCTTCCTTTTATTGAAGATACTTGAACTAAGTCACCCTTTTCAAAATTCAGGATTGTTTCAGGCTGAATGTCCTTTTTGACTTTCTCAAGATTTTTCATAATTGTTTCAAAAACTTCAACAAACGTATCTAATTTTTCCTTTGGAATATCATCTGTTATTTTTTCTAAAATAGTTGAATGGAAATTACCGTGATAATTTAAAGCGACCTCTCCCTTTGGAGTCAGTTTCACAAAAACTTTACGCCTATCGGTATTCGACCGAGAACGTTCTAGAAATTGCTTTTCAGTCAGCTTATTTACAGCGACAGAAGCTGTTCCCATTGTAATGCCTATTTTATCAGAAAGTTCATTCATTGTAATTTCATTTTCTCCAATTGCTTCAATAATATGCAGTTCTGATGTTGTCAAGCACTTAATTACTTGATTTAAGTTAATCTCTTCAATTTTATAGTATGTTTTATAAAAATTGTCTAATAGAGATTCAATTTTCTCATACATTCTAATTTTCCCCTTTCTTGATTTTTTTTATACTTTTTTCTTCTTTATTTTAAAGATTCAATTTTCTCATACATTCTAATTTTCCCCTTTCTTGATTTTTTTTATACTTTTTTCTTCTTTATTTTAAAGATTCAATTTTTTTCTTATAATCTCCACTAAAAATATATGAACCTGTAACTAAAATATTTGCTCCAGCTTCCTTCACAAGTTTTGCAGTTTCATCGTTTATTCCACCATCCACTTCAATGTCAATATTTTTGTCAATTTCTCGTAAGTCCTTTATTTTTTGAATCATTTCAGGAATAAATTTTTGTCCGCCAAAACCAGGATTTACAGTCATAATTAGCACCATATCAATATTTTTTAATTCATATTTTAAAACATCTAGCGGAGTGGAAGGATTTAGTGCAACTCCTGCTTTTTTTCCAAAAGATTTTATCAGCTGAATTGTTCTGTTCAAGTGTTTTACGGCTTCAGCGTGAACTGTAATAATATCAGAAAAATGTGCAAAATCCTTTATCAAATAATCAGGCTCGTTTACCATTAAATGAACATCAAATACCAGATTGCTATGTTTTCTTAAAGACGAAATAACAGGAGCTCCATAACTGATATTTGGCACAAAGTTCCCATCCATAACATCCAAATGCAGATATTCTGCTCCAAATTTTTCCACTTCTGCGATTTCTTCCCTTAATTTACTAAAATCTGCGGCAAGCAGAGAAGGTGATATTATAATCTTTTTATCCATAAAAATCAACTCTTTTCTTCAGTAATATTTATTCATAAATGAAAATTATTTAAGTATATTTTAAAAATTTTATATTTTCCAGCGAATACAGGTAAAAATCATATCGTTCCCTTGAAATATTTCCATTTTCCACATTTTCCTTTATTGCACAATTTGGCTCATTTACGTGAATACAATCACGAAATTTACAGTTAGGAATAAATTCCAGAAATTCTGGGAATAATTTTTCCAATTCCTTTTTATTTTTCAGTTTTGGAAAATTCAACGTTGAAAATCCAGGCGTATCTATTAAATATGAACGTGGAGCTGTCATAAAAAATCGGCTCTCTATCGTTGTATGCCGTCCTTTTCTGGTTTTTCCACTGATATTATTTGTAGTTAATACTTCTTCTCCAATTAAAGTGTTAATAAGCGTAGATTTTCCAGCTCCAGATGGTCCTGAGATTACAACAGATTTTTTATTTATGTATTTTTTTAATTCTGAAAGTCCAGTTTTTGTCTCGGTAGAAATTGGAAAAATAGAAATTACATCTTTAAAAATTTTTTTGAATTTATTTAAAAATTCTTCCAGCTCTTCTTGTGAAGCCAAGTCAATTTTAGATAAGATTAGCACAACTGGAATATTTTGAGAATTTGCATTTAAAAGCATTTTCTGAAAATTTGTAAAATCAAAATCTGGACTTTTTATTGCAAATAAAACACCGATAAAATCAATATTTGCAATAAGTGGACGATATAAAAAATTTTGCCTTTTCTCAACTTTTTCAATAACTTTTTCTTTTTCATCAAATTCCACAGAATCACCAATTATACAGTTCATTTTGTCATTTTTCACTTTTAACATTCCACGTAATTTACATTCATAAATATTTTCTTCATTTAAATTTTTGGAATTTTCATCTAAAACATAATAAAATCCCTTTATTTTTCTAACAACTTTTCCTTTTATAAAAATATTTGGGAGAAATTTTAAAATAAATCTGCTCAGTAATCTAAAATTTACATCATTAAAGGAATTATACAGCAACAAGGGGCAGAGACCCCTTGATAATCAGATTACATAGTTATTAAGCAAGTTTAATAAAAAATTAAAATAACTCCCATCTCCTTTCTGTATTTTTTATATTTGCTTTATGATTAAATAACAAATCTAATTTTTATAATTTTTAGTTATCGTCGTCTCCGCCATCCCCACTTGGTTCGTTGGAAGTTCCGTTACTATTTGAATTATCAGATGGATTATTATTTTGCTGCTTATTATCTTGCTGAGAATTTGTTGAATCATTGTTATCCATCTTATTCATTGTATCATCAATAGCTTTTTCGATTTCTTTCTGATTTATGTTTTGTTGAGAACGATTGATGATTTCCTCATTTGATCTCGCTCGTTTCTTTATGCTTGCTCCATTATTTATTACAACAGATACTTTTTGTCCACGCTGTATTTTTGTTCCAGCTGCAGGATTTGTAGAAATTATCGTATTTATTGGCAATGTTGGATCATTTGTTTGAGATATAGAGCCAATTTCAAGTCCAATTTGTTTTAATAACTCTCTTGCATCATTTAAATCAAGTCCTGTTATATTTGGCATAACAGATGGATCTATCATTTGCTGTGAAGAAACAAGTATTGATATTTTTTGGTTAATTTCCAGTTTTGTACCTGGTTTTGGATAAACTCCTAAAATAGTATTATATTTTTGGTTAGATGGATAATAATCAATTGTTTCAATTTGAATATTTTGCCCTTTTAGCCGAGATCTTGCCTCAAGCAGTTCCAATCCAATAATATTAGGAACTTTTACATCTTCTCCATTATTTACCCATATTCTCACGACTCTGTTCACTTTTACTTCTTTTCCAGGGCGTGGATCCTGATTATGCACCGTATCTAACGGTACCTTTTCCGTTTTGGAATTAATAACTTTGACTTTTAATCCAGCTTCCTTCAAGTATTTTATTGCTTCTTTTTTGTCAAGTCCTGTAACATCAGGAATAACAGTAAGTCTAGTGTTAAAAAAATGCCGTTCAAAGACTCTTCTTCCAAATATTACTAATACAACTAGACAAATCAATACAATAATACTTTTAAAAAATTTACCATAATTAAATTTATATTCTGTGGCCATTTTTCACCTCGTTATTTTTATTAATAATTCTTTATTTTATATAATACCATAAATATTGAAAAAATGATATATATTATTTTTTATAAAAAAATCTTAGAAAAAAATAAAATCTCTCATTTACTTTTAATTTATTTGTGATATACTTAGCTTAGATAATAAAAATTTTAAAATTAAATAATAAATAAAATTTATGGAGGGAAAAATGAAAAAAATAGCAATTGCACTATTTTCTTTGATAAGCATATTTTCATTTGGAGCGAATGAAAATATTGTAAGAAAAATTAGTGTTACAGGGAATGCAGAAAGAGAAATTATGCCAGATTTAGCGAAAATTAATTTTAAAGTTGAAGTAAAAGGGAAAAATTTAAATCAGGCAACAAATGATGTAAATAAAAAAGTTGAGAAATTTAAGAATGATTTGAGAGCTAGAAGAATATCTCTGGAAAATCTAGAAACAAAGGCATTTTATAATAGAAAAGGAACAGAATATGAAAATGATGAGGATATTTTAGATGTAAAGACAGTTCCAAATAAGAATGTTAAAAAAATTGATAAAAATCCAACTTCTTATGATGTGAAAATGTCAATGCTAGTAAAAAATACAGATTTTAACAAAATTTCAGCATTGATTGACTTGGAAGATGGAGACAATTTGCAAAGTATTCAGAAAAATTTTGATGAAAATACGTTTGCATTTAATATAAATGAAAATGGAACAACAGTTGACCAGGCTTTAAATAAAGTATTTAACAAACTTAATACTTCCAGAAGAAAGCTAATTTCAGCTGGAATCCCTGAAAGTGATATTATTTTGAGTGATTATGCAATAAGAGAAAACTATACAGAAAATAAAGGCACAAAAAAAGATGTTTACTATGTTACAGATGAATTTGTGCTTACAACAAAAAATATAAAGGAACTTAATACAATAATTTCAATCGCTGATGACAACGGAATAAACATAAACGGATCAATTAATTTTGACCTGTCGGATAAAGACAGAATTGAGTCAGAAATGTATAAAGAGGCATATAATCAAACAAAACAGAAAGCAGAAAGCATTTTACGTTCGAGCAAGATGAAGCTGGGAGAACCTATTATCGTGAGTGAAGATGTGGAATTTCAGCAAAAAATGATTGATAGAATTGATCAGGACTGGAGTGTGGCTTATGATTCAGCACCAATGGCGGAACTCGAATATTCAAATGCTAAAGTTATAACTAATGCAGCGGCAGCTCCTTCACCTATGGTAATGAGGGCTGGTAAATCTAGAGTTGATTATACTCCGAAGCCGTTAAAGTTAACACAGAATATATCGGTTATGTATGAAATGAAATAAAAAAGTTATATTTAAATTAAAGCAGATTAATTGATAAAAATTTAATTAGTTATATTTTATAAAATAAAGAAATTGATTTTAAAGAAAGGACTTTGGAAATGAAAAGAATAATAGCATTATTTATGATAATTTTTTCAGTTTTATCATTTTCAAATAGTGAAATTACTGGAAAAAGAATACAGGTTAGAGGGGTTTCTAAGAAGGAAATTATGCCAAATTCAGCAAAAATTGCTCTTACAATTCAAACTGAGAACGAAAGTCTGGATAAGGCAAGTGCTGAAAATTCTCAAATTTTAGAAAGATATAAAAGATTGCTTGCCCAGACTGGGACAAAGTACAACAAAATTAATTCAATAGGATATTCCACTTATGAATCTTACGAATGGGATACGGTAGTTGAAAACAAAGGGAAAAAGGAATATCAGACAAAACTTTCAGTAGAAGTTGACAGAATTTCCCTTGATACATTGAAAAATTTTATGAATATTCTTGCAACTGAAAAAATTTATTCTTTAAACAGAAGCAAAAACGGCACATATATTTTTACTATTGAATCACAAAATGTAACAAATAAGCAGGCATACCAAAATGCAATGTCAAAATTTAATAATATTCAGCAAAAATTGAGCAAAACAGGAATTCCAGCAAATACAGTAAAAATCTCAGGATACGACAATAAGGAAATAAGCCTTGAAAAAAGAACAAGCAACAAAAAAAATATTCAGGTTGTTTCGCATCAAATAGAAGTTGAAACAAAAGATTTAAAAAATCTTGGAAATATTATAAACGTAGCAAGCGCATTAGGGATCGGTACAACCGGGCAAATCGAATACGATATTGACAACAAGCAGCAGCTAGAAAATGAACTTTACGAAAATGCCTACAAGGAAGCCTTGAAAAAAGCGCAAGTTATCTTAGGAAAAACAGATTTAAACTTAAAAAATCCAGTTACAATAACAGATAAATCGTATGGAATTATTCAACCTTATTATGATTACAATTATAATTATTACAATGAAACAAATTATGCAACTAATGTAGTACAACTGAAAAAAAGCGATAGGGAACTTTTAGATGAATCATCAAGAAGAAACATTGTAATTTCTCCAAAAAAACTAAATATTTCAAAAACTGTCTATATAGAATTTGAAATAAATTAGAAATTTAACTCTTTTAAAAACTGCTTTATTTTACAATATTGCAGTTTTTTTATATAAACTCCATTAAAAAAAATAGAAATTGTATTTTATATTATGCTGACAATAGGGCTTTACGCCTTGCAAAGAAATTCATGACTAGTACGCTGCTTAAATAGAAGACAATATAAATAATAAATTTAAAATTAAAATACTATTGCATTTCAAATAAAGTTATGGTTTTTTTCTAAAGAAGTATTGACTTTGTTAAGAAATAAGATTATAATATTTACTACAAAAATACGGTAAAGGAGAAAAATATGGCGAAAAGTTATGAAGAGATAGCTAGAGAAGTGGTAGAAGCTATTGGAGGAAAAGAAAACATAAGTTCATTTGCTCACTGTGCAACAAGGCTTAGAATTATGGTTGTTGACAAAGATAAAATTGACAAGGATAAAGTTGACAACATTGAAAAAGTAAAAGGAACAATGTTTAATTCAGGACAGTTTCAAATAATCTTTGGAACAGGAACTGTAAATAAAGTTTATGAGGCAGTTCAAGGACTTGGAGGAGTAAGTGAATCTTCAGTGTCTGATATGAAAAAAGAAGCGGCTAAACAAGGTAATATAGTTCAAAGAATTTCAAGAACATTTGGAGATATCTTTGTTCCAATTATACCAGTATTAGTTGCAACAGGTTTATTTATGGGACTTCGTGGATTGCTAACAAATGAAAACTTATTAAAATTATTAGGGACAAAACCTGATAGTATAAATCCAAACTTTTTATTATATACGCAAGTATTAACTGACACAGCATTTATAATATTGCCTGCATTAGTTGCATGGTCAGCATTTAAAGTATTTGGTGGTTCACCAGTATTAGGAATAGTATTAGGTTCGATGTTAATAAGCAGTTCATTGCCAAATGCTTATCAAGTGGCTTCAGGAGATGCACATCCTATTATGTTTTTTAAATTTATCCCAGTAGTTGGATATCAAGGAACCGTCTTGCCAGCATTATTTGTTGGAATGATAGGTGCTAAATTAGAAAAAAGACTTAGAAAAGTTATTCCAGATGCCTTGGATTTATTACTTACGCCATTTTTAGTATTTTTAATTATGAGTACATTGGGATTATTTATAATAGGTCCTGTGTTCCATTCATTAGAAACTTATATTTTAAAAGCTACTGAGTGGATTTTATCATTGCCATTGGGAATTGCAGGAATTATAATTGGAGGAGTTCAGCAATTAATCGTAGTTACAGGAGTTCATCACGTATTTAACTTCTTGGAAATCCAATTACTTGCAAAAGATGGGTTCAACCAGTTTAATCCATTGTTATCAGCAGCTGTTGCAGGACAATTTGGAGCAGTTTTAGCAGTTGGAGTTAAGACAAAAGATGCCAAATTAAAGGCATTAGCATTACCATCAGCATTATCAGCTGCATTAGGAATTACAGAACCTGCAATTTATGGAGTAAATTTAATAAAAGGTAAAGGTAAACCATTCCTAATGGGGTTAGCAGGTGGAGCTGCAGGAGGATTCCTAGCATCAATTTTTGGATTGAAAGCATCAGGAATGGCAGTAACAGTGTTACCAGGAATCTTGTTATTCTTAAATGCCCAATTGCCATTGTACCTAATTTCTATAATTGTAGGTGCAGGAGTAAGTTTTGTGTTGACACATACATTTGTAAAACTTGATAAATAAAAAAATAATAAATTTAGCGGGAGTTTATAGCTCCTGCTTTTTTTGAAAATTATAAAATTGGGAGAGTGATAGTTATGAAAAAAAATTTAGTAGTGCTATTATTTATTGCTTTAATTATTGGAGTAATTGGAAATAGTGCAAATAGGAAAAGGATTAGCAGGAAGAAAATTGGTAATGCGAAAGTGAGTGAAAAAACTGTGGATTTATCAAATTATGACGGAATAAAGAAAATTAGTATTTTTGTACAAGGATTTGAAAGCGGACCTGCTGTAAGCAAAATTATTTTGGAAATGACTGATTTTAGAATTACAAATCTGAATAAAAATGATTGGAAAATAAAGACAAATAGGGCAGAACGAAAAGTTAAAGATATTTATGTTTCGGATAAAAAAGGTGAAAAAGCCTTTGATACTGGAGTTGTTACACTTGAACTTGAGAATCTATTTAATCAAAATACTTTAAAGTATGAAGGAACACCATTTATGTATAACAGGGAAAAATTTTTTAATGAATGGGCAAAAGAATATATTGTGGAAATTGAAGGGAAACTTACAGTTGATGGAAAAGATTACTTAGTTAATAAAAGAGAAAATATAATTAATAATAGAGTTTCAACTGATACAGAATTATTCAATTATAGAAGTTCATTTAGTGGAAATTATAAAAATCCGATTACCAAAAAAATGGAAAATCTAAAACTGGAAATGGCGGCTTATGAACCTGAAAACTTTAAATTGGGAGCAAAAAAGCCGTTAATTGTCTGGCTTCACGGACAAGGGGAAGGTGGAACTGATCCTGATATTGATATTTTGGGTACAGAAACTTCGGCACTTGCAAAAGAGGAAATTCAGAAATATTTTACTACAGGAGGAACTGATACAAAAGGTGCATTTGTTTTGGCTGTGCAGTCGCCAACTTACTGGATGGATGAAGGAGATGGAACTAATGGAAATGGAAGCGGAAATTCAAGATACACGCAAATTTTGATGGATACAATCAAGGAATATGTAAAACATAATCCGTATGTTGATACAAGCAGAATTTATCTTGCGGGAGATTCAAACGGCGGATATATGACTGTAAATATGATAATTACTTATCCAGATTACTTTGCGGCAGCAGTACCTATCTGCGAGGCGTATGCTTATCACGAATATGCGAGAAACAGCGATGGAACTTATAAGACAAATAATCTTGAAGTTTCAGCAGACGGTAAAAATAGTGCAGTTTCAAGATTTGTGGAAACTAAAAAACTGTGGGTAACAAATGAAAAAATTCATAAGATGAAAAAAACACCAGTATGGTTTATTGCAGCGGCAGATGATGAGATTGTTACGCCACAAAAATTTTCACTTCCAACTTATAGGGATTTGCTGAAAGCTGGGGCAGATAACGCATGGTATTCGTATTATGAAAATGTAATTGGGACAGATGTACCAAATTCAAGATTTCCTGGACATTTTTCATGGATATATTTCTTGAATAATCAAGTGGAAGGTGTGCAAAATCGAGATAAAATAAAAAATTCTAAAGATGAGGAAACTTTTGGGTTTGAACCGAGTAATGCTGGGAAAGGTGGAAGAGAGAAGGCTCAGTTCAAAGAGAGAACTTTTAAAAATGTGTTTGAATGGATGAATTTTCAGAAAAAAAATAGAAAAAAATAAATTTTTTTTCAAAATTTAAAATAGTAAAAATATACGATAAAAATTGAATTTATGGAATTTTTTACATATAGGAAATAAAAGATGCGATAAAAAAAAATACTTGCAATTTTATATAAAATTGTAGTATTATATACAAGTAGAAAAGATTTTTGATAAAAAATTAAAAATCAAATAGACTAGAAAAAAGAGAGGTAGAAAAGATGGCAAAAGAAACATTAAATCCATTTGAGATTGCTCAAAAACAAATCAAATCAGCTTGTGATAAATTAAATGCAGATCCAGCTGTTTATGAAATTCTAAAAAATCCTATGAGAGTGTTGGAAGTATCGTTCCCAGTAAAACTAGACAATGGAACAGTTAAAACATTTGTAGGATACAGATCACAGCACAACAACGCAGTAGGACCTTTTAAAGGTGGACTTAGATTCCATCCAGATGTAACAAAAGATGAAGTAAAAGCATTGTCAACTTGGATGACGTTCAAGTGTTCAGTAGCAGGAATCCCTTATGGTGGTGGAAAAGGTGGAATGGCAATTAACCCTAAAGATTATTCTAAAGCTGAATTAGAAAGAATCTCTAAAGGTTTTGCAAAAGCAATTTCACCAATTATTGGAGAAAAAGTTGATATACCAGCTCCAGACGTTAACACAAACGGACAAATCATGTCTTGGATGGTTGACGCTTATGAAGAAGTTGCAGGAAAATCAACAAAAGGTGTATTTACAGGAAAACCTTTAGAATTTGGAGGATCTCTTGCAAGAACAGAAGCAACTGGATACGGAGTTAATTTAACAGCTAAAAAAGCATTAGCAAAATTAAACATTGATGTTAAAGGGGCAACTTATGCTGTGCAAGGATTTGGAAATGTAGGATTTTATACAGCTTATTACGCACATAAAGACGGTGCCAAAATTGTAGCATTCTCAAATTCAGATGTTGCAATTTATAATGAAAATGGAATTGACATGGAAGCTGTAATAAAAGATTTTGAAGAAAATGGACGTATTGCAGCAAACAAAGGATACGGAAAAGACATTACAAATGCTGAATTATTAGAACTGGAAGTTGACGTTCTAGCGCCATGTGCTTTAGAAAATCAAATTACTTCTGAAAATGCTGACAGAATTAAAGCAAAAGTAGTTGCAGAAGGAGCAAATGGACCGACTACTCCAGAAGCCGATGAAATCTTATTTAAAAAAGGAATCGTAGTTATCCCTGACATTCTTGCAAACTCAGGTGGAGTTGTAGTTTCATACTTTGAATGGGTACAAAACTTGCAAAGCTACTATTGGCCATTTGAAGAAGTTCAACAAAAAGAAGATGCACTATTATCAGGAGCATTTGAAGATGTGTGGACTTTAGCATCTGAATATAAGGTAGACTTAAGAAATGCTGCTTATATGAAGAGTATCGAAAGAATTTCAAAAGCAATGAAATTAAGAGGATGGTATTAATTTTTTGAGCTTTTGATATTAGTAAATTAAATAAAAGAAAACCTATTTCTATTTTTATTAATAATTATAGAATAGGTTTTTTTTCTAATAAAATTTTATTTGACATCTTTTACTAAAATAATTATTACAGTTTATTTTTAATATCGTGATATATGTTTCAATAAAAATACCGTCCTGTAGTTATTATATTTTAAGTTTATAAAAAATTTTGGATACTCTCCTCTCAATCAAAATTAACACAACA
Source organism: Leptotrichia shahii (assembly GCF_008327825.1). Taxonomy (NCBI): domain Bacteria; kingdom Fusobacteriati; phylum Fusobacteriota; class Fusobacteriia; order Fusobacteriales; family Leptotrichiaceae; genus Leptotrichia; species Leptotrichia shahii. The sequence continues at coordinate 1,932,097 of NZ_AP019827.1, forward strand.
GCCATTATTCCAATATTTACAATAAATGGCAAAAATGGATTAAACGCCAATAAATGTCCAGATAAATAAGATCCGATAGCATTTCCAAGTGAATCTGCTGCAGATACCATTCCTAGTATTTTTCCTTGATTTTCAGCATATCTTCTAGCAATAATCGTATTCCCTAGAGACCGTACTATTTCATAGCTCATCGTATAAACTGCCATTATAAAATATGGTGTAATTCCTGACTTTATTCTAAAAAATATAGCTGACATCAATATTATACCAATAAAAATCATAATTTTATGAATGCTTTTCTCTTTAAATTTCTTCAATAACTTTTCTAGTAAAAATCCTGTTCCTAAAAATGCCAGAAGCGATGAACACATTACAAAAGTTCCAATCGTATCTGCAGAAACCTTTTCATAAAATTTGAAAAAATAATTTAATGCACTTGCGTAGGAATAAATCCCAATTCCAGATAAAAAAATTATAACACCAAAAAATTTTGAAAATCCATCAAGTTCCTTTATATATCTAAAAGTCAAAAATGGATTTAAGCTCTTATTATTTTTAATATCTAATGTATTTTCTAATTTTTTTATAACTTCTCTTCTATTTATAATTTCTCTCATAAATACTAAGATAAAAAGCGATAAAATACCGCCACAAATAAACTGCAGCCCAAAGGAATATCTAGGATCAACAGTTGCCACAATTCCTCCGATTTTTTGCCCAATTGCTCCTCCAATTACAATTGCTGAACTGATTTTAGCTATATTTTTTGCCTTTTCCTCCTTTTCAGACAGCTGACTTACATATCCGAAAGCTACTGCAAAAGTTCCACCTGAAACAAATCCTGCAATTATTCGAGCCAGAAATATAATAGGAATACTTGTCGCAAATCCAAAAATAAGCTGAGCAATCCCGTAGAAAAACGGCATAAGCACAAAAATCCTCTTCATTCCAAATCTATCCGCCAATGCTCCTAAATAAGGCGAAGAAATAAACATAGCTGTGCTCATAAATGCTAGAAATTCTCCAGAAATGCTCTTTTTCCATCCTCTCATCTGAATCAGGTCAGGTGTCCCTGGATGTCCCAGATTATATATAACCATACATAAAAACATCATTATTATCATTCTATTTATATTTTTTTTCACCTTTTCCATCTCCTTTCTTTTTTACATCTCAAATATTTTTATTAAATTTTATTCTTAAATTATTTAAAGAAGTAATTTTTTTATTTTATGTTTTAAGTTATTCCTTTAACAAAATTTTGCATGATATTTATTTTAATCAAATTATTTTTATAATTAAAATCAATTATGAAAAAATAAAAAACCAGATATTACTCTGGTTTCAACAAAAATATTTATTCAAAATTTTATTTTCTAAAATAACCCTGGAATACTTACTCCACCAGTAACTACTTCCATTTCTTTTTCAGCCATTTCTTCAGCTTTATCTAAAATTTCGTTTACTGCATTTATAATTAAATCTGAAACAATGGTTGAATCATTTTCTTCAATTGCATCTTTTAAAACATCTAAGGAAATTGATAAATCAACTAATTTTTTTTGACCATTAGCTTTAACAGTAATTCCACCACCAGCTACTGAACTTTCTACAAATTTATCTTTCAAACCTTCTTGAATTTTTAACATTTCTTGTTGCATTACTTGAGCTTGTTTAATTATATCCTGTTGGCTTCCACCTGATTTATTTCCTGCTCCTTTTATTTTTCTAACCATAGCTAATAATTCCTCCTACGAATTATGATTTATATATTTATAACAATTTTTATCTTTATAAAAAAAAATGGTGGAGAGAGAAGGATTCGAACCTTCGAAGGCTGAGCCGGCAGATTTACAGTCTGATCCCTTTGGCCACTCGGGAACCTCTCCACAACATTCTAAACTTTAAATAGTGGTGCCGCTTGTCGGACTCGAACCAACCACCTACTGATTACAAGTCAGTTGCTCTACCAGATGAGCTAAAGCGGCACTAAATGGCGGAAGTGACGAGACTCGAACTCGCGACATCTTGCGTGACAGGCAAGCACTCTAACCAACTGAGCTACACCTCCATAAAAATGGTGGTCACAATTGGGCTCGAACCAATGACCCCCTGCTTGTAAGGCAGGTGCTCTCCCAACTGAGCTATGCGACCATACAAATCACCATTTAACATTTTATATTTAATTTTAAATTGGTACGGCCTAGGGGGATCGAACCCCTGTTACCGGGATGAAAACCCGAGGTCCTAACCACTAGACGAAGGCCGCACATTCATTCCCTTATCTGTTTATTCTTAATACTCACAGACAAGAAATATAATATCATATTTAAATTTATTTGTCAACAACTTTTTTTAAAAAAATTCATATTTCCTAAAATTTTTTTCATTTTCCGTATTTCTTTTTATCTTTTTATACTTTTATTACAATAACTTTCTGCAATTTATTTAGTTCAGATTCAATTTCATCGTTTGATAATATTTTCATTGTTACTCTGTTTGAATAATTTTTTTCCAATATTTCTATTCCAAATTTTTGAGTATTCTCACTTAAAAACGTCTCCATTTCAGAAGTAGTTTCATAATCATAGTCCAAAATAAAAATAGATCTTTCTGCATATTCCACAATCTCTGCTTCATTAACAGCTAATTTTGCAGTTTTAGCATAATTTCTTATAAGTCCGCCAGCTCCAAGTTTTATGCCTCCAAAATACCTCGTAGCAACTAGTGCTACATTATAAATATCTAAAATTTTTAATATTTCTGCCATAGGCTTTCCAGCTGTATTGCTAGGCTCGCCATCATCATTATATTTAAAGTACTCCTGCCCACTTTCTATAACTCTGTAAAGTGGGACATTATGAGTCGCTGTAGTATGTATTTTTTTTATTGAGCCAATAAATCTTTCTGCTTCAGTTATTGTTGAAACTGGCTTAATGTATCCAATAAACTTGGATTTCTTTTCTTCAAATTCAATTATCGCTTCCCTTTTTATGCTTTTCAAACCTAATTCTCCTTTCGTTTCATAAATTTTCTACATATTCAACTAATTCTTTAATTGTATAAAAAACTGTTCCATAATTTAATACTGGACGTTTTATTGTTAAAATAGTAACTCCGCATTCCCGACATGCTTGAACTTTTTGAAGTTCTCCACCTGTTTCTCCGCTTTCTTTTGTAATAAGATACTGAAATCTCTCATTTGTTTTAAAGAGTTTATAGTTCACACAAGCTCGCTACTTCTCATGCAGTTCTCTTAATATCCTATATTTCTTTTAAAATATTAATAAATAGGTATATTTTTGAACTTCTTAATATTTCTATTAAGCACAGACTATATCTTGTCCCACAGCTTCATCTGTTTGGGCCTGCCCACTTCCACCAACTTTGGTGTACTCCCTAAAAGGGATAGTCGTTGAACCTTACCTTTCGGTCTTGGCTGCTGATTGCCCATTACTTCAATTGATTTTAGCACTTAGGTTTTAACCATTTTATTTTTTTTATGCCATCTGGTTTATTTTTTCTGCTTTCGCAACGATCACACTTATATCTAAAATAAATAATAAGATATTATGTTGTCGTTAAACCAGCTTTAGGGGTTTCCAGCAATTCAAGCAGTATTTGGCAATAAAAAAAATTGCCTTTACATACATATTTCTATATATGCTGACTATACTTTACAGTCTAATTCATACATTTTAGTTCCTATTAGAAACTTTATAGCTGTAGTTTTAATCAATCTTATAACTTTTTAATATTGCAACATTCATTTCTTTAGAAAAAGGACCTTGCATAGCAATTATATTTTTTGGTAAATACCCAAGTTCCTCTGCATTTTGTATAGAAGATATTGTTGGTAATATTCTAACAAATAAATTATTTCTTTCTTCTATTTTCTGTAATTCCATCAAAGCATTTGATCCTAATGTACTTAATACATTTTTATTTTCAAATTTACTTAAAAATACAATTATTTCCTGTAGATTTTTAAATTGAAATACATTTTGAGTTCCATAATCTAATGTTTTTCTTTCAAATCTTATATATTTTATTTTATTTCCTGCTATATTCCGTTCACTTAGATAACTTAACATTGAAATGACAGTATTACTAATATTTTGTGCATACGGATGACTTGCATCAATAACTAACTGAACCTCCTGATAAAATTAAAAGTTAATTTTAATCCTTTAGAAGGTTGTCGTTCACATAGATTCGCTACTTTCTACGCAGTTCTCATAAATACTTATTAATAAATTAAGTATCCTTGAACTTCTTAATATTTCTATTAAGCACAGACTATATCTTATCCCACAGCTTTATCTGTTTGGGTCTGCCCGCTTCCACTAGCTTTAGTGTACTTCCTAGAAGGAATAGTCGTTGAACTTTACCTTTCGGTCTTAGCTGCTGATTGCCCATTATTCTATTTAATTTTAGCACTTAGGATTTAACCTTGATAGACTTTCTATCTTTCTTTATGCCATCTGATTTATTTTTTCTGCTTTCGCCACTTTCACACTTACATCTAAATTCTATTGTAAAAAAGATATTATGTTGTAGTTAAATCAGCTTTAGGGTTTCCCAGCAATTCAAGCAGTATTAGACAATTTGAAAACTGTCTTTTCACACATATTTCTATATGTGTTGACTATAATTTACACTATTTTATAACTGTAATTTTTAATCAATATTTTTTTCAAGAATCATATTTTCAATCTGTAATATATTCAACTTCTCTGAAATTATTTGTATATTTTTATTTTTAGCTACACCTTCAAGTAATTTTCCACCATATTCAGTAGCTGTGCTCACGATAATATCATCTTCCCTCACTTTCATAACCTCATCTAAAATTATCCTAGAATCTTTTGTTCCACCAATTATCCAAATCATTCAATTTCCCTTTCTTAATAATTATAATTTAAATTCCTCCAATTATACCCCAATTTACTAAAATAATATAAAACGTATACTACTTTTTAATTATACCACATTATTTATTTTTTATTTATACTTATTTTATAAATTTTAATTTATTGCTTAAATTCAATAAAATTCTATTAATTTAATTATATTCAGAATTTATATCTATTTAGAAAATTATACATCCCTAATTCTAAATTAATAAATTTTTTTATTATAGATTGCATAATATATTGTGACAAATTTAGAAAATGTAAAAACTCATGATAATTTCGTGTTAAAATATTAGTAACTACAAAAACATTAACAAAATGAAAAAACCATGAACCATAAATATTTTACCATAAATGAAAGAAATAAACTAGAGGTTCTACTAAAGGAAAAACAGGCATAGGCTACTATTCTGTAAGATAAAAAAATTAATGGCGAATATCCTTCTGAAAATGCTCAGGCAGATGCCAACGCAAAAGGTATTAATCAAAGAAGAAATTCAAAAATTACTCCTAAATAAAAAAATCTAATAGAAGATAACCTGATCGTCTAAACAAATTGTTGGCAGGGAAATTGGTAGATGCCATCTGTATAACAATTTTCTAGATATTTCCCTAATGTCTTGAGAAAGAAAGGACAACAAAAACTAAGCAGACAAAAGGAAAATTCAATATTGAAAAATCAATTCAAAAACGCAAAGGAAATTTTTACGCACTAGAACAGTTTCAAAGTAAGAAAAGTCGCTTTACAACACTTGTAGAGTTAAAGACACGATTCTATATAGCGATGAAGATGAAGCTTAAAAGTAAAAATCCAATGCTGGAAGCAATAAAACTATCTGACAGCCGATATACCAAAAAAGATGTTTAAGACCTTTACATCAAATAAGGAAAGAAACTTTAATGTTGAGAAGATGTTGAAAAAATTTTTCTAATATGATATAAAATATTAAGTTAACTCAAATCATTAAATTAAATAATAAATAAAATTTTGAGTTCATAATATAAAAATTGAAAGGATATAAAAAATGGATAACGAATTAAAACTTTATATTGTTAGGCACGGACAGACTGAGTGGAACGTATTAGAAAAATTTCAAGGACAATTAAATTCCCCACTTACATTAGAAGGAATAAAAAAAGTAAAAGAAACTGCTAAAAAACTTAAAGATATAAAATTTAAAGCAGGCTACACAAGTGAGATGGGAAGAACAGTTGCTACTGCAGAAATAATTTTACAAAATAACAATTATGAACAGAAAAAAACTTCGGATCAAAAATTAAAACTACAAAAATTATCTGAACTAAATGAAATCCACTTTGGAGAATGGCAAGGCATGACATTTAAAGAAACTTTTATTAAATTTCCAAAAGAAGCCCATAATTACTTTTATGATGTAAAAAACTATAATGCAAAAAATATAAAAGGAGAAGACTTAAAAGAAGGATTAGAACGTTTCTTAAACGGCTTAAAAAAAATTCGAGAAAAACAAAAATCAGGAAATGTTCTAATTGTAACACACGGAACTGTTCTAGAATTATTTTTTAATTATATTCAAAATAAAGAAGCTAATGATTTAGATGAAAGAAAATTAATTGGTAATGGTCAATATAAAATATTTACCTTTAAAAATGAAAAATATATAATATTATAAAGTCAAGACCGCCTTTGAAAAGGCTGGTTTGCTCTCTCTACAGCTATAAACTGTCGAGTGTCTCCTTGCACTCACATAATATCCTTATACACATGGTTTTTCATTAGATGTCCTTTTTTCTGTATTGAACTATATGCGTCTCTATTTAGGTATGAATACTATTGACTAAAGTCAATAACTAAAAAATGGAGTAAAACAGTACTGCTGAACTCCATTTTTATTATTAACCCTTTATTTTTTCACAGACAAAAAAAATGGCGTCCCCGGCTGGACTCGAACCAGCGGCCCTCTGATTAACAGTCAGATGCTCTAACCAGCTGAGCTACGGAGACACACATATTGAAAAAAGTTTGGCGACTGCCTATCTTCCCGGGACGAATCCAAGTATTTTAGGCGAAGACAGGCTTAACTGCCGGGTTCGGAATGTAACCGGGTGTATCCCTGTCGCTATGATCACCAAACTAACAAAAGTACTGCCGATTAAGACAATGAGAAATAAATAGTAAAGGCAAAAGACAGTTAAAAAAGCGTATGTAATATTAGTACCAGTCAGCTGAGCGCATTGCTGCGCTTGCACCCCTGGCCTATCGACCATGTGTTCTCCATGGATACTGCGAATACTCATCTCAAAGTTGGCTTCCCGCTTAGATGCTTTCAGCGGTTATCCGTACCAGACGTGACTACTCAGCCGTGCCACTGGCGTGACAACTGATACATCAGAGGTCTGTCCAACCCGGTCCTCTCGTACTAAGGTCAGATCTTTTCAGTATTCAAGCGCCTGCAGTGGATAGGGACCGAACTGTCTCACGACGTTCTGAACCCAGCTCGCGTGCCTCTTTAATGGGCGAACAGCCCAACCCTTGGGACCTTCTCCAGCCCCAGGATGAGACGAGCCGACATCGAGGTGCCAAACACTTCCGTCGATATGGACTCTTGGGAAGTATCAGCCTGTTATCCCCGGGGTAGCTTTTATCCGTTGAGCGACGGTCCTTCCATGCGGAACCGCCGGATCACTAACTCCTACTTTCGTACCTGCTCGACCCGTCAGTCTTGCAGTCAAGCTCCCTTATGCGTTTGCACTCCTAGGCTGATTTCCATCCAGCCTGAGGGAACCTTTGAACGCCTCCGTTACTCTTTTGGAGGCGACCGCCCCAGTCAAACTGCCCACCTAGCACTGTCTCCGTTACCAGATTAGAATTTCAGCAGCATATGGTTGGTATTCCAACAGCGACTCGGCAACAGCTGACGCCGTTGCTTCACAGTCTCCCAACTATCCTATACACACATTGCCAAAACCCAATGCCAAGCTGCAGTAAAGCTCCACGGGGTCTTTCCGTCCTACTGCAGGTAGCCGGTATCTTCACCGGCATTACAACTTCACCAGGTCTCCAGCCAAGACAGCTCCCAAATCATTTCACCATTCGTGCAGGTCGGAACTTACCCGACAAGGAATTTCGCTACCTTAGGACCGTTATAGTTACGGCCGCCGTTCACCGGGGCTTCAAATCGGGCTCTCACTCCTCCTCTTAACCTTCCGGCACTGGGCAGGTGTCAGCCCCTATACATCACCTTACGGTTTAGCAGAGACCTGTGTTTTTGATAAACAGTCGCTTGGGCCTATTCACTGCGGCTCTTCTGGGCGTTAACCCTAAAGAGCACCCCTTCTCCCGAAGTTACGGGGTCATTTTGCCGAGTTCCTTAACGAGAGTTATCCTGTCGGCCTTAAGTTTCTCACTCTGTCCACCTGTGTCGGTTTACAGTACGGGCACTACTTCTCATCGATAGAAGTTTTTCTAGGCAGTGTAGGATCTGTGACTTATGCATATGCACTTCCCCGTCAGGTCTCACGTTTAGGCGCGCGGATTTTCCTGCGCGCCCACGCTGGGCCCTTAGAAAGGCTAAACCGTCAGCCTTCTCACATACCTTCCTGCGTCACTCCGTCTCTCAAGCGATAATAGTGGTACAGGAATATTAACCTGTTTTCCATTCGCCGTCACAATTTTGCTTATGCTTAGGTCCCGACTTCCTAGGCGGACAAGCCTTCCCCAAACCTTGACTTCCGGCCGGCGGGATTCTCACCCGCCTTCGCTACTCATTCCTGCATTCTCGCTTCTGATATCTCCAGCAAGCCTTGCGGCATGCCTTCATAGACCTACAGAACGCTCTCCTACCAAGATACTGATGTATCTTCCACAGCTTCGGTTTATGTCTTAGCCCTGTTACATCTTCGGCGCGGGCACTCTCGACCAGTGAGCTGTTACGCACTCTTTCAAGGCATGGCTGCTTCTAAGCCAACCTCCCATTGTCTGTGAATGTCCACCTCCTTTCCCACTTAGACATAATTAGGGACCTTAGCTGGTGGTCTGGGCTGTTCCTCTCGTCCGAGGACCTTGTCATCCACGGACTCACTCCTGGCAATAATATATGGTATTCGCAGTTTGCTTGATTTCGGTAAGCAGTACGCCCCTAGATCATACAGAGCTCTACCCCACATATCTCAATGCCAAGGCTGCACCTAAATGCATTTCGGAGAGAACGAGCTATCTCCTAGTTCGATTGGCTTTTCACCCCTAGACCTGCCTCATCTCCCAACTTTTCAACGGCGGTGAGTTCGGCCCTCCACTGAGTCTTACCTCAGCTTCAGCCTGGACAGGCCTAGATCACTAGGTTTCGCGTCTATGGCTAACGACTTGTCGCCCTGTTAAGACTTGGTTTCCCTTCGGCTCCGTTTATTAACCTTGCCACCAGCCATAACTCGCAGGATGATTAACCAAAATCCACGCAGTCACCCTTAACGGCTCCTACCGTTTGTAAGCACACGGTTTCAAATTCTTTTCACCCCTTGCTCAGGGTTCTTTTCACCTTTCCCTCACGGTACTCTTCACTATCGGTCAGCAACAGTATTTAGCCTTGCGTGATTTGGTCCACGCTGATTCACGCCAGATTCCTCGTGCCTGACGCTACTGGGTGCTTCCAGTCCAATATGCACTATGTTCTACAGCATCACCTTCTTTGGTCCAGCTTCCCATCTGGTTCCACTTACATGCATACAGCTTAAACATTATGACAATCCGTTAAAGGAAGTCCACAACCCCGTGCCAGCAAGGCTGTCCGCTTGGCACTGGCACGGTTTAGGCTTCTCCCCGTTCGCTCGCCGCTACTCAGGGAATCGTTTTACTTTCTTTTCCTCCTGCTACTTAGATGTTTCAGTTCGCAGGCTTACCGTCTTCACGCATGCCCTCCAGGCATGCAGGTTTACCCATTCGGAAATCCGGGGATTAGAGATTATGTGCATCTGCTCCCGGCTTATCGCAGCTTATCACGTCCTTCATCGGCTGTTGCTGCCTAGGCATCCTCCGTGTGCCCTTTTTAGCTTTTTTATCCAGAATAACTTTTACTCCAGTTTATTGTAATCTTTTACCTACTATTCATTTCCCATTGTCCTAAACAATAATTGGTGGAGATAAGCGGGTTCGAACCGCTGACCTCTGCCTTGCAAGGGCAGCGCTCTCCCAACTGAGCTATATCCCCAAGACTTCTTATGGTGGGCATGGCTGGACTCGAACCAGCGACCCCTGCGTTATCAGCACAGTGCTCTAACCACCTGAGCTACACGCCCACAAGATATGTGAAGAAGCAGTGCGTGATGCTCCTTAGAAAGGAGGTGATCCATCCGCACCTTCCGGTACGGATACCTTGTTACGACTTCACCCCAATCACTGTCCACACCTTAGACGCCTTCCTCCTTTCGGTTGGACCGGCGGCTTCAGGTGCAGACAACTCTCGTGGTGTGACGGGCGGTGTGTACAAGACCCGAGAACGTATTCACCGCAGCATTGCTGATCTGCGATTACTAGCGATTCCAGCTTCATGAAGCCGAGTTGCAGGCTTCAATCCGAACTTGGACCGGCTTTAAAGATTCGCTTGGCGTTGCCGCCTGGCAGCTCTTTGTACCGGCCATTGTAGCACGTGTGTAGCCCAAATCATAAGGGGCATGATGATTTGACGTCATCCCCACCTTCCTCCTGCTCTTCGCAGGCAGTCTACTTAGAGTGCCCAACCTAATGATGGCAACTAGCGATAGGGGTTGCGCTCGTTGCGGGACTTAACCCAACATCTCACGACACGAGCTGTCGACAGCCATGCACCACCTGTCTCTGCGTTCCCGAAGGCACGGCCTGCTCTCGCAGGCCTTCGCAGGATGTCAAGATCTGGTAAGGTTCCTCGCGTTGCGTCGAATTAAACCACATGCTCCACCGCTTGTGCGGGTCCCCGTCAATTCCTTTGAGTTTCAGCCTTGCGGCCGTACTCCCCAGGCGGATTACTTATCGCATTAGCTTCGGCACGGACACTCTTCATGCCCACACCCAGTAATCATCGTTTACAGCTAGGACTACCAGGGTATCTAATCCTGTTTGCTCCCCACGCTTTCGCACTTCAGCGTCAGTTACCGTCCAGTGAACTATCTTCATCATCGGCATTCCTGCACATATCTACGAATTTCACCTCTACTCGTGCAGTTCCACTTTCCTCTTCTGCACTCAAGTTTTCCAGTTTCCAATGACCCTCCACGGTTGAGCCGTGGGCTTTCACATCAGACTTAAAAAACCGCCTACGCGCGCTTTACGCCCAATAATTCCGGATAACGCTTGCCACCTACGTATTACCGCGGCTGCTGGCACGTAGTTAGCCGTGGCTTTCTGATTAGGTACCGTCAAGATGTGCACAGTTACTGAAAGCACTTTACAACCCTAAAACCTTCATCACGCACACAGAATTGCTCCATCAGGCTTGCGCCCATTGTCCAATATTCCCCACTGCTGCCTCCCGTAGGAGTAAGGGCCGTATCTCAGTCCCCTTGTGGCCGTCCACCCTCTCAGGCCGGCTACCTATCATCGCCTTGGTGGGCCATTACCCCGCCAACAAGCTAATAGGACGCAAGGCTCTCCTGCAGCGTCTCCTTTCATCGCCAGGCACATGCGTGCCGGCAACTGTATCAGGTCTTGTCAGTCGTTTCCGTCTGTTATCCCTGTCTGCAGGGCAAGTTCCTTACGCGTTACTCACCCGTCCGCCTTGGCTCGTCTGCGCAAGCGCAGCTTCGCCAAAGACTTGCATGTGTTAAGCATTCTGTCAGCGTTCATCCTGAGCCAGGATCAAACTCTTCATTCAATATATCTTCATATATCTTAATTTTCACCTTTTAGTCTTGACGTGATCTCTTTCAAGATTCTTGACTTGTTTTTCTTACACTTTATTGCTTCTTCATACTATTTATATCTCTATTGTCCATGATACATTTTCGTATCGACAGGATATATCTTATCATAAAAGTAATTCTTTGTCAACTACTTTTTTCAATTTTTTTTGATTTTTTTAAAAAGGTGTATTGTATAATCAAGTGCAGCACCTAAAACATATTAAAAAAACATAGTAAAAATGATATGCTAATATCTTCCACAAAATTAGAAAGGATCATTCTTACTATGCTTAATAATAATAACACAATTTCAAAGAAATGTCACTACAAACATTTAACTCCTTCCAACAAAGGACAGATTCAGGCTTACAGAAATGAAGGCAAGTCTATCCGTTTCATAGCAAAGATGCTTGGAAAAAATCCATCCACTATTTCAAGGGAACTCAAAAGAAACTCTGTAACACAGATGGATTCCTCCTATGCCTTTAAAAATCTCTATATTGCTGATACTGCTCACATCCTATACAAAAAAGAAGACAGAAGTGTATCTACCATAAGCAGTATGATTCTTTATTCTTTGTTGAGTTGAAACAAGAAATACTTAAAAGAGAGAAAAGGGTTCACAGCATTGATACTTTCTGCAATGTCTACAAAAGAGACAATCCTGATAAAGTTGTCCCATCAACCAAAACTGTCTATGAAATGATTCGCAGAGGGCAAATTGAAGGAATAAAGCCATACATGTTTCCAAGAATGATCAAGCTTAAGCCTAGAAGAAAAACTGATGGACAATGCAATACTAAAAAGAATAAAAGGATACTGGGAACAAGCATTGAGCAAAGACCTGAACATATTAACAGCCGTGAAGAAAAAGGACACTTTGAAATTGATGCCGTAAAAGGCAAGAATGGAAAGAATGAGGCTTGCATAATTACATTAGTTGATAGGAAAAGCAGATACACATATATCCTCTTTTTAGCCAAGCTGAATGCCCAGAATGCCAGCAAGGCTCTGCAGAAGCTGTTCAGAAAGATTGGAAAAAAGAATTTCAAGTCGATAACTTCGGACAACGGCTCGGAATTCAGCAGGCTGGCAGAGCTGGAAAGCAGAAACATGAAAGTGTTCTTTGCACATCCGTATTCCTCATACGAGCGTGGAACAAACGAAAACACAAACGGACTGATAAGGGAGTTCCTTCCGAAAGGAAAGAGCATGAACGGAAAAGAGAAGGAAATATCAGAAATACAAAAAATTTTAAATGAGAGATGCAGAAAAATACTGAACTATCGTTCAGCAGAAGAGTATCATTTTGATAACACTACATCATAAAAATTAAAGAGCAGAAAAATCTCTGCTCTTTAAAAAAACTTTAACTTTATATTATTTTTACTTTCTGTTGCACTTGAATTGACAATACACCATTTTTTTAAAAATTCAATTTAAAATTCTACGTTAAATATTATATTTTAGGTATTTTAGGTGTTTTTCTTTAAAATTTTTTTATAAAAAAGCACTCTACTATTACTTTTGAACATTTTATTTTTTTATTATCTAATATTTTAGTTGAGTATATACTTTATAACCTTTCAGCAAATCTCTAGCCTTTAAATCAACTAATTCTATCATAAATGCCAATTCATAAACTTTAGCTCCTAATTTTTCTACTAGCTTAACCATTGCTTCGGCTGTTCCTCCTGTTGCTAATAGATCATCCACTATTAATATTTTTGAATTTTTTTCAAAGGCATCCTTGTGAATTTCTATGCTGTTTTTTCCATATTCCAACGAATACTCAACACTTTCCACTTCTGCTGGCAATTTTCCAGGCTTTCTTGCTGGCACGAATCCAGCTCCAATATTATATGCAATAGCAGCTCCAAAAATAAAACCTCTAGCATCGGCACCTACTACATAATCAATTCCTTTATTTTTATATCTGTCTGTGAAATCCTTTATAATAATTTCCAGTCCTTTTTTATCCTTTAAAGCTGTTGTAATATCTCTAAAAATTACTCCTTTTTCTGGAAAATCCTCTACTGAACGTACTAATTTATTTAATTCTTCTTTTTCTTCTATTGTCATTTTATTTTTTTCCTCTTTTCTAAAATTTTAATTATAATATTAGAATTCTTATTCATTCCATAAACTTCCTAAATAATTTTTTACTTTTTCACCATTCATTAATTTTAATAAATTTTCTTTAATATTTGGATAGATTGTCATTGTTTTAAGCTCTTCTTCTGTTACAAATTTTAAATCGGTTAAAACAGCTTCATCTCCTAATTTTATAATGCTGTTATTTTTTTCATTACGATGTATTCTAAAAAATAAATTTAAAATATGACGCTCTTTATTTGGATAAATAGTTTCTGAGAAAAATAAAAACTCATCAACTTCTATATCCATATTTGCTTCTTCCTTATATTCTCGAATTAATGCTTCCTTTGCAGTTTCACCCCAGTCATTTCCCCCACCAGGAATAAGCCAGTACTTTTTATTATTTTTGTGATGCTGGATTAGTAAAATTTTGCCATCTTCAATAAGAATTCCTGCCACACGTATTCGAGGTCTAATCTCTTCCATTTTCTCTCCTTACTTCTTCATCATCTTCCTTTTGCTCAATAATAATTGCTCTTACTCTTTCGACACGTTTATTATTCACGTCAGTTACCTTCAATACAAAGTTATTTCCCCTAACTTGATCAAAAACTTCGGCAACTTTTCCCAATTTATCTTGAATATAGCCAGAAATCGTATCGTATTCTTCAGACAATGGAATTTCTATCTCCAATTTGTCATTCACTTCCTCAATAGGTGTATCCCCTTTTATATCAAATATTTTTTCACGAATCTGTTGAATATTTTCCTCTTCCTGATCAAACTCATCTCTTATTTCACCAACAATTTCTTCAAGTAAATCTTCTATTGTTACGATTCCTTGAGTTCCACCGTATTCATCAATTACTATTGCCATATGAAGCTGCTTTAGCTTAAATTCTTCGAGTAGTTCCACTAATGGCTTTGTAATTGGGACAAAATACGCTTCCTTCATAAAATCCTTTATAGGTGGATTTTCTCCAGTTCTTCTATTATAATGAAGCAAATCTTTTAGATGAACTGTTCCTACAATTTTATCAATGGTTTCGGTATAAATGGGAATACGTGTAAATCCTTGATCCAAAATTTCATCCCATACATCATCAATTTTACTTTCTGCTTCTAATGCAAATACATTGATCCGAGGCGTGAGTATTTCCTTAACTGTAGTTTCTGAAAATTCAAAAATACTAGTTATCATTTCCTCTTCACCTTCTTCAAAGACGCCGCTTTCTGTCCCAGCCTTTAAAAATGTTAAAATTTCATCTTCTGTTATTTCAAACATCTGATTTTTTACTTTTATTTTAAATATTCCAACAATAAATCTTGAAATATGTATAAATAGACGAATTAACGGTCTTAAAATAATTCTTACGGTATTTAAAGGTATTATCAATGTTTTAGAAACTCCATAAATGTTATTTCTAGCTACTAATCTTGGAATTAATTCTGAAAATAATAAAATAAAAATAATTAATACAAAAAATGAAATTCCCACATAAAGATCTCTTTCATAAATTTTTTTTATTAAATAAACTCCCGTAAAAACCATCGAAGAATAAGAAATTGTCTTTACAAATAAAAGCGTTGCAAGCAATTCATTTGGATTTTCCAGCCAAAGTTTCAAAAGTTCACTTTCCCTAGTTTTTTCCTTTTCTTTTGAATCGCTTTTCAAATGAATCTGTTTAAGCGACGACAATGCCGATTCTGCAGCTGATAAAAATGATGTAAAAAATAGTAAAATTAGCAATAGAATAATATTCAACAAAATCCTCTTCTCTTCCAAATTTTATCCCTTCTTCTTTTATTTATATTTTTTATAAAAATTATTCAATAATCATTAATGTCTGACCTTTTTTTATACTTTCGTTGTCTTTCACAAATATCTTTTTTACTTTTCCTGAAACTGTTGATTTAACTTCATTCATAAGTTTCATTGCCTCAACTATGCAAAGTGTCTGCCCCTCTGTCACAGAATCTCCTTCTTTTACAAATGGCCCTGCTGATGGTGATGGTGAAGCATAAAAAGTTCCAACCATTGGAGAAGTAATTTTTGTTCCTGAAATTTCTTCTGGATCCTCTTGCTGTACTGGAGCAGAGATTTCTTCCTCTTGAACTTGTACTTCCTGTGGAGCATTTGAAGATACTGCAGGTTGAGCCATTGGACTTCCAAAAATAACATTTCTTTCCTTTCTTTTCTTAGTTAATGAAACTTCAAAATTATTATCTTCATATTTTACCGTTTCAATTTTATTTTCATTCATACTTTCAGCTAATTTTTCAATAAATTTAATTTTATCATTCATTTAATTTCTCGCTTTCTTTTTATTTTGATTTGTTTATTTTTTGCTTATATGATTTTAATGTATTTTTTATTAACATTGCAATTGTCATTGGACCAACTCCACCAGGAACAGGGGTAATGAATGAGGCTTTTTTTGAAACTTCATCAAAATCCACATCTCCACACAGTTTTCCATCCACACGGTTTATCCCAACATCAATTACAACGACACCTTCTTTCACATCAGATGCTTTTACCAATTTTGGAGAACCTGCGGCTGCTACCACTACGTCAGATTTTTGCAGCTTTTCAGACAGATTCTTTGTTTTTGAGTTACATACTTGAACTGTTGCACGTTTTTTTATAAGTAAAAGTGTCATCGGCTTTCCTACAATATTGCTTTGCCCAATTACTAAAACATCTTTTCCTTCCAAATCAATATTGTATTCCTCAAACATTTGAATTACTCCAGCTGGTGTACAAGGCAAAAATCCTGTTTCATCTCCAATCATCATTTTCCCAATATTTGTTGTATGAAATCCATCTACATCCTTTTCTGCCGAAATTGCATTTATAACCTCCAGTTCATTAATATGCTTTGGAAGTGGCAGCTGTACCAAGATTCCATCTATATTGTCATCATTATTTAATTTTTCAATTTCCAAAAGTAAATTTTCCTCTGAAATACTTTCATCAAGTCTAATTGTTTCAGAATTAAATCCGACTTTTTCACAAGCTCTTATTTTATTTCTCACATAAATTTTAGAAGCTGGATTTTCACCCACTATAATTACCGCGAGTCCCGCTTTTCTACCAGCCTTTTTTTGTAATTCATCGTGTGTTTCTTTAATTTCTTCAAAAGTCTTTTCTGAAAGTGCTTTTCCATCAATTATAGTCATAGCTCTCCTTCCGATATTCTTTTTTTATTATTAATCTAATTAATACAATATTTTTAAACATTTATTTTTTTATATTTTTTCATCTATATTATTTTCCGTATTATTTATTCTCCAAAAATTCAATTCCTGCAACTTTGCTGAAATATCCATATCCACAACTTTTACATTTTTATCTAGTTCCAATTTGCAAGTCGTCATATTAAGTATCGCAGAAATCCCATTTTTCACAAGTCCTTCTGCTGCAATTTGCGCCTGTTCCTTTACAACTGCTAAAATTGCCATATTAATTTTTATATTAGAATCATTTTTCATATTTTTTATAAATTCACCTATATTTCTAATATCTTGAACAACCAAATTATTTGCAGCCATTTTTCCAATTTTGTCATTATCCTTGTCAAATATTCCAATAATTTTAAAGCCTTCTCCTAGGACATCCAAATTTGATGAAAGCATTTCTCCCATTTTACCGTGTCCTACAATTATAACATCATTAGTTTTATCAATCCCAAGAATTCTTGTAATAATTTCTATCAAATTATCAATATCATAACCCTTTCCACGTACACCGAACTCACCAAATGTTGATAAATCCTTACGCACTTGAGCAGAAGTAGTGTTCATAATTTTAGCAAGCTCGATTGAATTTATTTCGCTGTCCTGTTTTCGAGCTTCCTTTAGAATAGATAAATATTCTGTCAATCTTTGTACAACTCTTTCTGAAATTTCCAATTTTTTTAATCTCATATTTCCTCCTGCGAAAATTAGAAAATTATAGTCAATCCACTTAAAAACTATAGCAAAAATTATAAACAACGGATTGGCTATAGATATAGCCTAACCTTCTATTCTCATTTTAAACTAAAATTGCTGTATAGCAATTTTTCTCCAATTATCATTTTACGTCCATTAATAATATCTGATCCCCTTTGAAGTTTTTTCCCTTCAAATTTTGCCTCCAAAATCAAAATCCCGCCATTCTTAACCTTTATAACAGGCCCTTTTTTGTTAATAATTTCAACAACTGTTCCATTTTCTATTTCATTTCCATTCTCACCTTCATATCTTTTATTAATTTTTTCACTTTTGTAAATTTTTATATTTTCGCCTTTCTCATTGAAAGCATGTGCTGCTGGAAACGGATTTAACCCACGAATTTGATTGTAAATAACTTCTTTTGTGTTATTCCAGTCGATTTTTACCTGCTCCTTTGTAATCGGTTTCACAAAAGTAGCCTTGCTGTCATCCTGTTTTTCCGCCTGAACTTCTCCATTTTCAATCAGGTTTAATGCCTTTGCAAGTCCAGCTGCTCCCAGATTCTTCAATTTATCATGTAATGTTCCAAGCGTATCATCTTCAGTAATTTCACAATATTCCCTTAAAATCACATCTCCAGAATCAAGACCTTCCTCAATGTACATTATGCTCACACCAGTTTCAGAATCTCCATTTAAAATTGCAGAATGAATAGGCGAAGCTCCTCTATATTTTGGCAAAAGTGAAGAATGAACATTTATTATTCCGTATTTGGGAATATCAATTATTTCTTTTGGCAAAATTTTCCCATAAGCTACAACTACAATTAAATCAGGATTTATTTCCTTAATCTTGTTTATAACTTCTTCATCCTTCATTTTTCTAGGCTGAATAATTTCCACATTATTATCAATTCCAAACTGCTTTACAGGAGAAAATATGATTTTATTCCCTCTGGCATTTCTCTTATCCTCTTTTGTAAAAATAAGCTGTAAATTAGTATTTTTAAACACAATTTCCAAACTTGGTATTGCAAATTCTGGTGTTCCCATAAATATTGTCTTCATCAATTTTTCTCACTTTCCTGACTTTATTCGTCCAAATCCCTATAAATTCTACCTTTAGCAAAATCCTTTTTCAAAACATCTAGTTTTTTTGCAACTAATCTTTTATTCATAACTGAAAGTTTATCTGTAAACAAAATCCCCTCAATGTGATCAAATTCGTGCTGAAATGCCCTAGCCCACATTTCTTCCAATTCTTCAACAACTTCTTCGCCTTTTTCATTCAAGTATTTCACTTTAATTTTCGCAGGACGATTTACTCTCTTGTAAATTCCAGGAATGCTCAAACATCCTTCCTCCATATCCGCAATTTCCTCTGAAAATTCCAAAATTTCAGGATTAATAACCTTTTTCACGATTCCATCGTGTTCCAGCACAAAAAATCTTTTTGCGATATCCACCTGATTTGCAGCAAGTCCCACTCCTTTAGCTTTTCTCATAAGAGCAACCATTTCATCCAGAGTTTTCCTTACATTATCATCAACCACATCAACTTTTTCCGATTTTTCACGTAAAGTTGGATGTCCATATAAAACTATTTTCATTTTTATTTTTTCTCTCCTTATTAAACTCATTATTATCCATTTTATTTTATCATATTATTTGATAAATTTTAATACAAAACATCAATTAATTTTTTATTTTATTCCTCAATTTTCTTAAGTCCCAATTTTGTTTCCGATACAAGCACCGCAAAAAGTACCAACCCAGCACCAACTGCCACTCTAAGCGACAATCTCTCGCTTAATATAAAAAATGCAAAAAGTGGAGCAAATAGCGACTCTGTCGACATCAAGATTGAAGCCCTCGTAGAAGTCGTATATTTTTGGCAAAATGTCTGCAACACTGTCGGTATCGCCGTTGAAAAAATTGTCAAATAAATTATCGAAACTAGCATCATTCCATCAGGCTTTTGAATTTTGCTCATATCTGAAAAAATAAAAACATTTATCACAAACAATATTCCAGCCACAAACATCTGCATAACAACAAGTTTTAAAGGCTCAACTTTTTTACTGAAATACCCATTTGTAGCAATTTGCCCTGCAAAAAATACTGCACTTATAATTGTCAAAATATCGCCAAAATTAAGATTTGCAAGATTCATCTTCCTGTCAAAACTTATCACAGCAACTCCCATTACACAAATAACCGAAGCCAGAAATGCAAAAATATCAGGACGTTTTTTGTGCAAAAACCAAAAAATATAAGGAACAATTATAACGTTTATCGAAGTAAAAAAAGCATTTTTACTGGCAGTCGTAAGCATCGCCCCATAAGTTTGGAAAGCGTATCCAAAAAATTGAAAAATTCCAACTATTAATCCAGCAAGAACATCATTTTTTTTGAATTTTCCTACTTTTCTAAAGAAAATTCCATAAAGAATAATCCCTCCCACAAGAAATCTAACCGCTGACAAATAAAATGGATCAACTCCTGTATTCAGCCCAATCTTCACAAATACAAACCCAAGTCCCCAAAATATTCCCACAAAAAGTAGCCCAAAATCTGCTAAATACTGTTTCACAAAACTTCTCCTTATCATTTTGAAATTTTTCCAAAAATAAATTAGTAAAGTTAAATAAATCTAACTTATATTAAACACTATTTAAAAAATAAAATTTAATTCGTAAGTATCTATCTTAAAGATTTTTAATAATTTATTTATAAGTATTATGATTAATAATAATTTTTTCTATTTTTTTACTCAATTTTTTGTAACGTAAGGGCATCAGACGCCATGCCCTTACAACCCCGCTTTACGCAAAACTTTCTTATAAAGAAAAAATAAAACTCGCTGCGTAAAAACTACGCTCAGACAGTTATTTTTTCTTTAACGAAATTTTGCTTATTTAATATTTTCAAAATGTTAAAACCTAAAATTTAAATATAATAATTTTTAATAATTTTATATAGAATGTCGTGATTTTTTTGGAATGAAAACGACTGTCTGAGCGTCAGCGAGTTTCGTTTTTATTTCAAAAAAATGCTTAGACGAGCCAGGGTTGCAAGGGAAATGGCGATTGATTTCCCTTGCTTTATAAAAAGAAAAAATAAGAAATTATGAAAAAATATTTATTAATAATAAACAGTTTTTCAAAAGCTAAATAAAAATCCCTTATATAGATACTTAATGATTAAATTTAATTAAAGAGTATTTTACTAACTACTAAATAAATATAATAATCTTATTAAAAATAATTTTACAATTCATTTCATTACTTTGTTTGATTGCTAAAAAACTTCCTATAAATATCCATTTTCAAAAATTCATTTTTTATTTTTCCATCGTTCTTTTCCAAATATTCCATTACAAAATCACGTACAAATTTGATTTCTTTCACATTTTTTACAATGTCGGTAAAAAGCATGTCAGATACTCCACTTTGTCTTGTTCCCAAAATTTCTCCTGAATTACGTAACTTTAAGTCTTCTTCAGCAATTTTGAAACCATCTGTTGTTTCTTCCATAACTTCCAGCCTTTTTGCCGAAATTTCATTCGTTGTTTCAGATTCCAAAAAGCAGTAGGACTGATATTTCCCACGTCCAACTCTTCCACGCAGCTGATGAAGCGAGGAAAGTCCAAATCTTTGAGCATCACGAATTACCATAATCGAAGCATTTGGCACGTTTACTCCAACTTCGATTACTGTTGTGGAAACTAGAATGTCAAGTTCGTGATTTTTAAACTGTTCCATGACTTTCTGCTTTTCCTTGTAAGTTTGCCGTCCGTGCATAAGTCCGATTTTTCTATTTGGGAATATCGAAATGTATTCTTCGTATGTTTCCTGTGCTGATTTTACATTCAGGCTTTCACTTTCTTCAATCAATGGCGACACTATGTACACTTGCCGTCCATCTTTCATTTTCTTTTCCATAAAGTTATACATTTTTTGTCTGTCAATTTCATTTTGTATCCATTTTGTCTTAATCGGACTTCTTCCAGCAGGCAACTCGTCAATAATCGATACATCCAAATCTCCGTAAATTGTAAGCGCAAGTGAACGTGGAATCGGAGTGGCACTCATAACAATTAAATTGGCAAGATTTCCCTTGTCACGTAAAAGTTTTCGCTGTGTTACCCCAAACCTGTGCTGTTCATCAATTACAATCAGCCCAAGATTTTTGAAAATTACATTGTCCTCAATTAGAGAATGTGTTCCAATTACAATGTCAACAAGTCCTTCTTTTATCTCGTTCAGCAGTTTTTCCTTTCTCTTTCCCTTCACACTCCCAGTCAAAAGTTCCACTCGTATGTCAAGATTCATAAATTCATCTACAATTCCCAGATAATGCTGTGTAGCAAGAATTTCTGTAGGTGCCATAATTACACCTTGATAATTGTTTTCAACCATATAAAGAAGCATTATGAACGAAACAATCGTCTTTCCAGAACCAACATCTCCCTGAATCAGCCTATTCACAATCTTTCCAGCCTTTAATTCAGAATAAATCTCCTTTATTACACGCTTCTGTGCTTTTGTCAAATCATAATCCAGACCCTTTATAAATTTGCTCACAAGATTTTTATTATCCTCAAGTTTGTAAAGATTCTTATTTGCCTTGTCAACGCTAAAACGATTTTGCAAAATCCCCATTTCCAGAAGTAAAATTTCCTCCAGCATAAATCTTTTCCGTGCTTTGCTTTGCTTTTCCTCATTTTCTGGAAAATGAATATTTAAAACTGCCTCTTTTCTTCCAAGCAGTTTCTCCTTCTGCAAAAATTCCTTTGGTAGATTTTCCTGCAACAAATATCCGTAATCCATCAGGGCATTTTCCATAACTTTTCTGATTGCCTGCTGTCTAAGCGATTCTGTGGATGGATAAATTGGTAATATCTGCTTTTGTTCTTTCATATCAAAACTAGCCTGCTTGATTTTTTTATATTCAGGATTCACAAGCTGAAATTTTACAGTCTTTCTCACTTTCCCATAAACCATAATCTCATCGCCAATATGAATCCCATTTTTCACAAACCTGTTATTAAACCACACAAGCTCAATCATCCCGCTATCATCACTCAAAACCGCACGAAACATAGTTCTCCCAGCCTTTATATACTGATTAACCACATTCACAACTGTCCCCTGTAAAATCACAAATTCATCTGCCAGAATTTCCGCAATTTTCTTATGATTACTTCTATTCTCATAAGCTCTCGGGAAAAAATAAAGCAAGTCATAAAGTGTAAAAACTCCTAATTTCCTGAATTTTGGAATATTTGTTTTTGTAACTCCTTTTATTTTTACATTTTCTAAATTTTCATAAAGCAAGTTATATGTTTTCATAGCCATTTCCGCCTTATTTATATTACTTTTCAAATTAAATCTGTATATGTAAATTAAATTGATTTTACTATAATAATACCATAATTTGTTTAAATTTTCTATATTTTATAAAAAATAAAAATAGAATAATACTTTTTATAACTAATCTTATATTTTATATTCAAATAAATAATTTAATAAAACAAAATTACTAGACAAATTTAAAACTTTGGTTTAAAATAAAGAAAATATAAAAAATCATGAAGTAACATTAAATCAGAAATAGAGAAAACTAAAATGAAAAACAAGGGATTATTCATCATTCTCATCATGGAGTGATTGAGCCTTGGACATTTTTTAATTTTGTATTAGCATCGCTCGTTGTCTTACAAGAATGGTTGTATATGACAAACTATTTGAATAGGTTTGGGACGTTTAACTTTCGTAAAATTATAACTATGTGTGTAAATATGACGGCAGCGATTTATTTGTCTAATTCTTTTTTAGCAGATTGGAGTCAAGCCTACTATCCTTTTACAATTTCAATGTTGATTATGGCTTTGAGTGTAGCATTTTTGTATCACTGTCAAGCAATGAAAAAAGGATTTGATGAAAAAGAAGCTGTTAATGCGAGAAATATTCTTTTAATCGTTAGTTCATTGCTTATAGTCAGTCTGTTCGTAAATTTTTATATTGGAACGATACTTCTTATAATTACAAATTTTTCAGGAGTTTTTCTTCCTATAATTTACAAAATTGAATTTGATAATAATGTTGCTAAGTTTGGACATTTAAAAGAACGGTTTGAGTTATTGACAATTTTGTTCTTTGGAGAAATGATTGTCGGGATTGCAAAATATTTTGATATAAAGCATTTTACAATTTATCCATTTATCGCTTTAATTGCAATATTTTCACTATTTGGAACATATACAATCTTGATAAACAAAATGATAAATCATCATCTGGTAACACGTGGATTGGTACTGATGTATTCACATTTTTTCCTGCTAATTAGTTTAGGAATTATAATTTCCGCTTGGAATTTAGTTGGGCAAGAGCCGAATAAAACTTTTTTGGCACTTTTTTACATTTTTGGATATACAGGTTTTTACTTAATGTTATTCGCAAATGGTATTTACCTGGACAAAGAAAAGCATCTTAACAAAAAGGATTTTTCAAAAATTTTAGGAATCTTAACTATTTCATTTATAGCAATTTTTATTTTTAGACAAAATTTTATGATTATGGAATTTTCAATATTATTTCTAACTTGTTCAATTTTACTGATAATTGCTAGGAAGTATAGGAAAATACAATCTTAGGGTATAATTGCAGCAAATAAAATTTTATAACACAAATAAAACTGCCTCAATATTCTGAAGCAGTTTAATTTTTTGTTTTCATAAATTATGATCTATCTGTCTATTTATTTTCGATAATCACTGTTTTTGGATCAACTTTATTTCCGTAAACAGGTTCAAGTGTTGCTTTATACGCTTTTTCAAAGAATCCTTCCTTAGTAAGAGCATCTATTTCAGTATTTAGCCAGTCTAACAGTCCTTTGTTCCCTTTTCTTACAGCTGGAGCAATGTAGTCCTGTTCCCCTAACTGTTTAATATCCACAACAAATCCTGGATTTTCTGTTGCCCATGCGAATACTAGAGTATTATCGTGTGCAAGTGCAGCTCCTCTTTTATCTAATAATGCGTTAAATGTTTCTGTATTTTGGTCATACTTCAACAATTCTATATCTGGATAATTTTTAGTAAAGTAAATTTCTGCTGTTGTTCCTTTGTTAACTATTAATTTTTTACCTTTCAGCTCTTTAACATCTTTTATTGGAGCACCTTCTGGCGAAACAATTCCAAGCGACACTTTCATATAAGGTTTTGCAAAATCAACTTTTTGTTTTCTTTCGTCTGTTACTGTAAAGTTTGCTAGAATAATATCAACTTTATTTGATAATAAATATTCCACTCTGTTTGCAGCTTCTAATGTGATAAATTCTATTTTATTTTCGTCGCCTAATAAATCTTTAGCAAGTCTTTTTGCCAAATAAATATCATATCCTTGATTTTTCCCATTTTCATCAACAAATCCAAATGGCGGCTTATCTCCGAATACTCCTATTCTTATTTTTCCTGCTTTTTTTATTGCCTCAATTGATCCTGGCTCAGCACTTCCCTTTCCACCTTTTCCACAGCTTATTGCAAATACTCCTAAAACTAAGATTGCAATAATTTTTACAAACCTTTCAAAATTCTTTTTCATAATTACCTCCAAATTTATTTAATATTTTTGTTATTTCTTATCCTAATTTTTCCAATTCATCTTTCAAATATTTAGCTAGTTCCAACATAGCATATTTCCCAGCTATTTTTTCAGCATCGGCATTGTAGTTGGTATTTGTATTTATGTCATAAACAAAAACTTCGTTGTTTTCATTTATGATAAACTCTATTGCCGTCACATCTATGTGGTTTTCTTTCAAAAATTTCTCATATTTTTCAATTTGATTTTCTGGCAATCTTTCAATAATTCTAAATTTTGTTTTTTCTGCAGCTTCTTCTCCTACAGGACAGAATTTATCATTTATCTGGCACGAATCTGCTGGACATAGTTCAAATCCATCGCTTGAGTCAACTTTTACGGCATAAAGATATTTTCCACCTATAAATTCAGCTCTTATAATATGTCCATCTACAGGCTTTACATATTCCTGAATCAAGCTTATTCCATCGACAGAATCTTCAAAATCGTTTCCATTTACATAATTGTCAAGTTCTTCATAACTTCTTATAAGCCTTACCCCAAGCCCTTTTCCAGCTCTGTTGTGCTTTATGATAAAAGGATATGTGTCAAGTTCCTTAGCAGCATTTAAAATTTGCTCTTTTCCCACAGCTCCCAATGTTTTTGGAGTATTTATCCCTGCCTTTTGCAGTAAGATGTATTGTTTCAATTTACTCACTTCAAGATTTATTGCAGATGTTCCATTAACTACACGGACTGCTTCTGTTCCTTTGTTTTCCAGCCATGTTAAGACTTGCTCCGTTAATTCTGGTGCATATCTATGTCCTCTTGTATGTGAAGAAGCGCTCATTCTATTATAATACACGCCTTTTTCAGGCTCTTTTCCTATATTTAATATTCCTTCTGACAAATCCAGTTCTTCATAAGGAACTGACAATTCATCCAGCCTTGCAGTAAGATGTCTTGTCCAATCCATATTTTCATGAATTATGTATACTTTTGACATATTTTCATCCTTTCTATTTTTATTTTTAAAGTTTATTCAGCTACAGCTGCATTTTCTCGAAGTCCAGCATACACTTCCTCTGTTTCCACAACTTCATATTCTCCAGTTTTTTCAATAATTGCAGGAATAAGTGTGTTTCCAACTACATTTACCGCTGTACGTCCAGCATTTGCCAAAAAGTCAACTGATACAATCAGGGCAATACCTTCTGCAGGTAGATTAAGCTGCGCCGCAGTCGCAAGCAGTACAACCAATGCTCCAGATGGAACTGCTGCAATTCCTTTTGTAATTATTGTCAAAAACAATATTAACGGTATTAATTGGCCCCATGTAAGCGGAGTTGAGTACAGGTTTGTTATAAATGTTACTGATAAACTTATATAAATGCAGGCTCCAATAAGGTTGAACGAATATCCAAGCGGTGTAGCAAAAGCTGAAACTGATTCAGATATTCCATTTTCTTCACTACGCTCAAGAAGTGTCGGCAAAACTACTGCAGAACCTCCTGTTGTAAAGGCTATTAACACCAAATCCTTAATATTTGATAATAATTTTAAATAAGGAACTTTGAATATATATGCAATAATTGGAAATACGATTAATAGAGCTGCCAAGTATCCAACATAAAGAAGCAGTACAAACTGTCCTAACAAATACAAATCTCCAAGTCCAGTTTTTGCCACATTGCTTGCAATCAGCCCAAACACTCCTACAGGTGCAAATGCAATAGCATAATCTACAATCTTATACATAGCCTTTATCCAAGATTCAAAGAATGTTATAACAGGTTTATTGTCATCTCCAACAGCAATTAAGGCTATTCCCAGAAATACTGCAAAAAATATAACTGGTAAAAGATTTCCATCTGCAAATGCTGTAAATACATTTTTAGGTACAACTGATGTTAAAAAATCGCTCAAATTAATGTTAGAGGCAACATCTTTAATAGCTTCTGTGGAAATGCTTCCAGCTTTTATATTTGCACCAATTCCTGTTACTTTCCCTAAAATAAGGCTAAGCGTGATTACTAACGTTGTAATTGAGAAAAAGTGTAAAAATGTCTTAAATGCAAGATTTCCAAACTTTTTAGTATTTTTCATTGTAACTATTGATAAAACAACCAGCGGGAATACAAGCGGTACAATAACCATCTGAACTAAACTTGTAAACAGTACTCCCAGTATCTTTAACTCTTTAGCAAACGACGGAAATAACTGCCCAACCAAAATACCTAATAACGCACCAATCAATATCTGTGCCAATAAATTCAATTTTCTAAATCCTAATAATTTTTTCATACTTTCATTCTCCCTTCAACAATTAGCATTCACTAAATTGTTTTACTAATTTTTTTATTTATATCAACAAAGCCGATTCCACCTTATCTTTCTTTTCAAAATTAAATATATTTAAGAATTTCTTAGCTCTTTCAGTTTTCGGACTTCTAAAAAATTCCAGCGGATAATTTGTTTCAACGATTTCTCCAGAGTCCATAAATATTATTCTATCTGCAACCGCTTTAGCAAATTCCATTTCATGAGTAACGATTATCATCGTCATTCCTTCCTTTGCCAGTTCCAGCATTACATCCAGCACTTCCCTTACCATTTCAGGATCAAGTGCCGCTGTAACTTCATCAAACAGCATTATTTCTGGATTCATACATAGTGACCTTATAATTGCTATTCTTTGTTTTTGCCCTCCTGACAGTTCTCTTGGATATGAGTTCTTTTTATCCAGAAGCCCTACTCTTTCGAGCAATTTTTCTGCTTGCTCTGTAACTTCCTTTTTATCCCTCTTCTGTACTTTAAGCGGTCCTAACAGAAGATTTTGTATAACTGTCATATGGTCAAATAATTCGTAACTTTGAAACACCATTCCTATTCTCTGGCGTATTAAGTGCCATTTTGTCTTATCTTTATTAATCACATTTCCTTGTAATTTTATTTCTCCAGACTGAATTTCCTCAAGTCCGTTTATACATCTTAAAAGTGTACTTTTCCCACATCCAGAAGGCCCTAGTATTACTACAACCTCGCTTTTATTTACTGAAAGTGAAACTCCTTTTAGTGCGGGTATGCCTTTTTTATATTCTTTTTTTATATCAGAAAGTTCCAATAAAACTTCCGAATCTGCCATTTTACTTACCTCCGTTTCCTTTATTTTTTAAACAGCCCATTTTTTCTCCATTTTCTTTGATAATAATGTAATTGGATAACAAATTATGAAGTATAGAAAAAATATGAACAGATACACCCAAAATGGTGCCATCGGATTTTTCCTGCTTGAAAACTCTATAATTTGCCGTCCTATTTTTAGAACTTCTGCAACTTCTATAAAAATCGCAAGTGAAGTTGTCTTAATCATTCTTGTTATAAGGTTTACCGCTGCAGGTGCAATTCTTCTTACAGCCTGTGGAAGCAGCACATATCTATAAACCTGACTTGTATCAAGCCCCAAAGCCTTTGCACTTTCTCCTTGAATTTTTGGAAGAGAAATAATAGCTCCCCTCACAATATCCATCATTTCAGCCGTTCCCCATATCACAAACACTATTATTGTCGTAGTTTCTGAATCAATATGCAAATCAAAGCCTTTCGCAATTCCAAAATAAATTATGAATAGCCACACAAGCAAGGGAATGATTCTCATACTTTCCAGATAAAACTTCAATATTCCATAAATAATCTTATTTTTTGAAGTCATAACTATTCCTAGAATTAATCCAAGCAATATTGAAAATACTATGGAAACAAGAGCAATTTGTCCTGTTACAATAAGCCCACCCATAAGCCTTTGCAAATTGACTCCTTTAAAAATAACATCAATTCCCGACAGTTGCATATCTTATTCTCCTTTCAATTACTGTTAAAACAAACGAAACTGGTAAAATAATAATCAAATATGCTGCAACAAGCATAAACAGACTTTCATTCGTTTTATAATAAAGCCCTATCAAATCCCGTGTCAAGTACATCAGTTCCATTAAAGCCAAAATCCCTATTACTGAAGTTTCTTTCAAAAGAAATATTATATTTGCCGCTATCGCTGGAAACGAAACCGTAAATGCCTGTGGCAATATCACATTAGTTATAAGCTGTGATTCTGTAAGCCCAATGCTTAACCCAGATTCCCGTTGCCCTTTCGTAACCGACTCCAATCCGCTCCGAAATGCCTCACACATGTAACTTCCGCCTAGGAAAGATAATCCAATCACAGCACAAATATGCGAATTAAACGTAATTCCAATTTTTGGAAGCCCAAAATACAGAAAGAATAACTGTATTACAAGTGGCGTATTTCTCGAAAGCTCAATATAAATTCCCACAATCTGCCTAGCAGCTGGAACTCTATAATAAAGCACCAATGCACAAACTATTCCAATCAATATTGAAAACACAATTCCAAAAATTCCTATAATCACAGTCAATTTCATTGCTTCTAAATATTTAGGAATATTTTCTATTATAAAATTAAAGTCCATTTTTGTTTTTCCTTTCTAAAAATTTTATTGTATATTTTACTTTTTTTACTTTTATATTTGTATGTGGAAACATTATACTATAAAAAAATTTATTTGTAAAGAATTATTTTTGTATATACATATAAAATATTTTCACTCCTTCCTATTTCAGTCAATAATAAAAAAATCACAGCTAAATTAATAACTGTGATTTCCTAATTAAAAATATTTTATTTTATCCCAATATATATCCTTTAAATAAAAGTCCAACAGCAATTCCTAAAATACTTCCCCAAAATACTTCTATTGGAGTATGTCCTAAAAGTTCTTTGAATTTTTCGTTAATAATTTCTATCCCGTCATTATGCTCAATAGCATCTATCAGTCTATTTAAGGCTTTTGCATGCTTTCCTGCCTGCTGTCTTACTCCTGTCGCATCATACAGCACAATTCCAGCAAAAACCATCGCAATCGCAAATTCAACTGACCTGAATCCCTTTAGTAAAGATACGCCTGTTACAAGGGAAACTACTGTCGAAGCATGGGAACTTGGCATTCCGCCAGTTTGGATAAGCCTTGCCCATTGAGGCCTTTGACCCTTGAATAAAGGGAAAAAAACTTTGTAAAACTGTGCCGAAAAACATGAAACTACCGCAACATCAAGTAATCTATTTCCAAACAGTATTCCTCCACTCATTTATTTTTCCTCTCTATTTTTTAGATTTACTTTTTCTAAACTTGTCAAATTCAGGAGTAATCTTTGCATCCTTTTTATGTTTAGGCTTGAAAAAAATCAATATATTTCCTATTTTATCAACAAATATTGATTTTGTACCTCTAGCGATTTCATCTCCCATTTCCCTGTCAAATTTAACTGATGAATTTTGCAATATTTTTACTTTTATCAATTCTCTTTTTTTCACAACTTCTGCAATGGAATTTATTACATTCTCATCAATTCCATCCTTCCCAATTCTAACGATTGGATCTAGATTGTGTGCCAATTTTCTTAAAAAAGCTCTCTCCTTACTTGAAAGCTGTATCATTCTAAACCTCCATTATAATTGGTAAAATTATAGGCTCTCTATCTGTTTCCTTATTAAGAAATTCTCCAACTTTTGCCCTTATTTTTTGTTTAATTTTCCCAATTTCCTTTATTCCTTCATTTTCCATATTAGCAAGTTCTGTTCTAACAAGTTTCTTTGTTTCAGAAAGTAAACTTTCTGCATCCTTATTATACACGAATCCACGTGTTACAAGTTCTACTTGCCTGTTAAATTTTCCATTTCTATACTGAGAAATTGTAATAATTACAATTCCATCATCTGCCAGATTTTGTCTATCCTTCAACACAGCATTTCCGACGTCACCAATTCCAAATCCATCAATAAATGTAGCTCCGCTCGGAACTCTTCCAACAGATTTAAAACTATTTTTAGACAATTCCAATTTTGCTCCATTTTCTGCCAAAACAACATTTTTTTCAGGTATTCCAACTGCCATTGCCAATTCCTTATGTTTTTTAATCATCGCATATTCTCCATGTACAGGCAGAAAATATTTAGGTTTCACAAGATTTATCATCAATTTTTGTTCTTCCTGACATCCATGTCCTGATACATGTATTCCGATTCCCTTTTCAAAAACAACGTTCGCATCCCGTTTCATAAGCTGATTTATATTTTTCGTAGCAGCTTTTTCATTTCCAGGAATAGGTGTCGCTGAAATCACAACTGTATCCCCTTCCCTTAATGAAATATGCTTATGTGTTCCATTTGCAATTCTGGAAAGTGCCGCAAGCGGTTCTCCCTGCGTTCCAGTACACAATATAAGCACTTTATTTGCTGGATAAGTTTCAACCTTGTCAATATCAATCATTATATCTCTCGGTATTTTTAAATATCCAAGATTTGAACATATTTCAAAAATTTTAACCATGCTTCTTCCGTCAATTGCAATTTTTCTTCCATGTTTTGCTGCAATATTTACAATTTGCTGCAATCTATGAACATGTGAAGCAAAAGCTGCCAAAATTATTCTTCCTTTAGCTTTTGCAAATTCATCCTTCAAACTTTCTCCAACTGTTCTTTCAGATGGCGTAAATCCTGGTATTTGTGCATTTGTACTATCTGAAAGCAAAAGATCCACTCCTTCTTCTCCCAGCTGAGCCAATCTTCCAAAGTCAAATCCTTCCCCATCAACAGGTGTCAAATCAACCTTAAAATCCCCAGAATGTAAAATAGTTGCTGCAGGAGTCTTAATGCAAATTGCATAGCAGTCTGCTATACTGTGTGTTACACTTACAAACTCAACGGTAAAATATTTTGACACCTTTAAAATAGTTCTTCCGCTAATAACCTTCTCTTTTGGTAATTTTGCATCCTTTTTTTCAAATTTTGCCCTTGCAAGTGCAAGTGTTAATCTTCCACCGTACATTGGTATATTTTCTGTCCCTAACTTTTGGTAAAAATAAGGGATTGCCCCTATATGATCTTCATGTCCGTGCGTCAATAAAAGTCCCTTTATTTTATGACGGTTTGATTCCAGATATGAAAAATCAGGAATTATAACATCTATTCCCAAATGCTCATCTTCTGGAAATGTAAGACCAGCATCCACCACAATAATTTCATCCTTGTATTGAAAAGCTGTCATATTTTTTCCAACTTCTTCAAGACCTCCAAGTGGGATTACATACATTTTTTCTTCTTTTCCATCCACTTTTCTGTCTATATGTCTATTCCTGTCATTTACTCTTGGAATATAACGTATTTCATTTTTTTCATCTAAATGTCTTCGATTCGTACTTTTCCTTCTAAATCTTTTCATTCCAGATTTTATTTTATTAATATCTTCCTTCTTGGAAAAATTTCTTTTTAAGATTTGATTACCGAACTCGCCTTTTTCCTTTTCTGACATTTAGCAAACACCTCCTTCATTTTAATTTTTTACATTGCTATTATTTTTTAAATTCTTATTTTTTTCATCTTGCTTTTTCTTTTCTTCTTCCTGTTTCTTCTTCTCAGCATCCTGCTTTTTCAAGACGTATTTATCTCTATATTTGTATATAAATTTCTGTGCCATAGATCCTGAAGCTACTCCTCCATATCCTCCACCTTCTACAACTGACACAAAAACAATCTGAGGATTATCAGATGGAAAATATCCCGCAATCCAAGAGTGGTTATCTACAAATCCTGAATTTTGTGCAGTCCCTGTTTTTACTGAAACTGGATAATTTGGTATATATAAAACTTTAGCTGTTCCACCTGGACCACTTACCGGCAATCTCAAGGCATTTTGTAATAGTTTCAAATTCTTTGGACTTACCTTCAATTTTTTTATTACTACAGGCTTATTATTTTCAACTTTTCCTGAATATGTCACAAATCTGTCAACAACCGTAGGTCTTAATTTTACACCATTATTAGCTATAGTTTGATAAACTGAGGCAATTTGAATTGGAGTTGCCAAAACATATCCTTGTCCAATTGACATATTTATCAAATCTCCAGGCAGCCATCTCTGATCCTGTTTCTTCTTAAATCTTTTCTTCTTCCATTCAGGACTAGGCAATGTTCCTGTCAATTCTCCAGGAATGTCAATTCCCGTCTTAGATCCAATTCCAAATTCCTTTGCATATTTTACAATATTGTTAATTCCAGCTTTTTGTGAAAATACATAATAATATGTATTTACTGATTGCTCTATGGATTTTGCAAAATTGGTAATTCCGTGTCCAGATTTATGCGAATCCCTAAATATTAACTTCCCGTATCTGTACTGTCCAGTTGAATTTACAGTAGCATAAGGAGAAATTCCAGATTCCAGTATTCCCATTCCCGTTACCGCTTTAAAAGTCGATCCTGGTGGATAAAGTCCAGCAATTCCCTTATTAACAAGCGGCTTTGCCTTTGAATTTACCAGTTCAGTCCATTGATTATCGGATATTCTCGAACTTAATAAATTCAAGCTGATTTCAGGATTACTTACAAATGTAATTATTTTTCCAGTTTTAGCTTCCATTGCAATAAAAGCCCCGCTTTTACCTGAAAATGCATCTGTCATATATTTTTGCAATTCCATGTCAATTGACAAGTAGACATTTTTTCCTGCAACACTTTCTGTTGCCTCCACTTGCCTTATAACATTTCCTTTAGCATCAACTTCGACATTTTCTCTGCCATCTTGCCCCTTCATTTCCTTGTCATAAGAACGTTCGACACCTTTTTTACCAATTAAGTCACTATTTCTGTATCCATCCTTTTCACGTTCTTTAAATTCCTTTTCACTAATAGGTTTTACATACCCGATAACATGAGAAGCGAGTGCATCTTCAGGATAATACCGTTTATTATATTCCACAATATCAATTCTATCATTATTAATTTTTTCAATCGCCCTTAATGCCACCTGCTTATCTAAATCTTCAATAACAAGTATTTTTTTATCGGTTCCTATTCTTTGCTGCTTATAAAATCTGTCTATAAGATAATCCACTTGATAACCTGTAATTTGACTTATATTATTTATATCTCCCATTGTTTCCTGAATACGTTTAGCAACAGCTTTACGTTCATTAGCAAGTCTTGCATTCATCTGTTCTGATGTCATTCCTTTAACTTCCTTTAAAAGTTTCAAGTCATTCGGATCTAATGTATACGTATGTAAATGTATCAGCTGATACCCTGTCGTATTTTTTGCCAGCAATTTTCCTTCCCTATCGTAAATTTCTCCACGTGTAGCCTTTATTATATTTGTTCTAATTCTATTTTGCAATGCCTGTTCTGCATACTGTGAAGCCTCAAGTATTTGTAATGTAAATAAACGTGCGATTAATATAAAAAAAACTGCTCCAACAAGAACAAAAAAGGCAATTATCCGTACATTTTTCTCTTCTTTATCTAATTCTCTCATAATTTTCCTCTTTATAATTGTTATCTATTCTGTTTCCTCATTTTCTTCATTTACACCATTATAAAAATCATCCAGCCTATAGTAATCTCTAGCGTCTTTACTAAATACACTTATAACCAAGTCCCCAGCATCAATAAGAACCCAGTTTGCTTCCTCTAGCCCTTCCACATTTTTCACATTTTCAAGACTTTTCTTTATATCAGTCGCTATCGCTTCAATATTTCTAGAAGAACTCCCAGTACACAATATCGAGTAGTCAAAAAAAGGTGATTTTCCCCTCATATCATATACCTTTATATCCTGCGCCTTTTTATCCTCCATAATATCAATTATTTCCTGAACTTCCTTTTCATAATTATGACTCACTTCACTCATTCCCTAAACTTCCTTTCTTTTTTAATATTATTTATCAAAAAAATTTTATATTGTAAATTTTGTCTGAATATAAAAAAATTATTACAGCACCGCTACTACCGTATATTATATTATATATTCAACTAATTTTCAATTTATTTCTTAATTTTAGTAAAATAAAAAATCATATATAAAAATTAGCAATAATGCCACAACCAACAATTGCCGCAGTTTCCGCTCTTAAAATCCGTTTTCCCAAACTAATTTCTATTGCCTCATTATTTTTTAAAAAATCAACTTCACTCTTTGTAATTCCACCTTCAGGTCCAATTATATATAAAATATTTTTATCTTCTTTTTTTATTATTTCTGATAGAGATTTTGATTCATCACTATTTTCATAAGCAAAAATTATTTTATCATATTTTTGATAATCAATTTCTGAAAGTTTTTTTACAGGTGTAATTTCAGTAAATTTTATTCCTCTGCATTGTTTCAATGTTTCTCTTACAACTACATCCCATTTTTCCTTTTTTTCATTAATTCTTACAACAACTCGTTCAGTTTTTAAAGGAATTATGCGATTTACACCAATTTCTGTCAGTTTTTGTATTGCCAAATTCATTTTATCATTTTTCAAGATTCCTACTGCAACATCAATATTTACACTTAAAGAATAACTATCTTCTTTTTTTTCCAATATTTTTACAGCTATTTCCTTTTTTGAAATTTCAATAATTTTTGTAAAATATTCGTATTCTCCGTCAATTACCCGCAATTCATCACCTATATTTAAACGATACACATTTTGAACGTGATTACAGTCTGATCTGTCTTTTATCAAAATTTTTCCATTATTTTCATCAATATTTTCTTTTTCCGCTATTACTGTCAACAACAGCTTTTCACCTCATTTTTTACTTAATATCATTTTCCACTTAAATAGCAAATTTACTATAAATTTTTTGAAAAAGTTCAAAATCCAATATATATCAATAACCTAAGTTTTTTTGTTATCGAACAGGTCTGGTATAATTTTAGCTTTTTAATTAGAGTTTAATATCAATTATTATCTTTAAATTTCTATTTTTTTTCACTAAATATTTTTTCAATTCCTAAATGGTTATATCCTAATTCTGTCACAACTCTTCCACGTGGAGTTCTTTTTATAAACCCAATTTTTACAAGATACGGCTCATAAACCTCCTCGATTGTCCGTTTATCTTCCCCTAGTAAAAGCGACAAAGTTTCAATTCCAACAGGACCACCATTATAAACATTTATAATCGACAGCAAAATATTCCTATCAAGCTCATCCAGGCCATTGTCATCCACTCCTAGCAATCTCAAAATTCCATCCACACTTTCCTTTTCCAAAACTCCCGAACCTTCCACAAGTGCAAAATCTCTCGCCCTTTTCAATAGCCTGTTCGCAATTCTAGGCGTCCCTCGACTTCTTTTAGCAATTTCCGTAATCCCTTCCTCATCATAAGAAATATCAAGAATATTTGCACCTCTTCGTATAATTTCCTTCAATTCTTCCAGCTTATAATATTCCATCCTATGAGTAACTCCAAATCTATCCCGAAGCGGTGTACTTAACTGCCCTGCCCTCGTAGTCGCCCCAATCAACGTAAATTGCGGCAATTCCACACGTATACTTCTAGCAGACGGCCCTTTCCCAATAAGAATATCCAGCTCTCCATCTTCCATTGCAGGATACAAAATTTCCTCTACCGATGTATTCAATCTATGAATTTCATCAATAAATAAAATATCATTTTCTTCCAAAGACGTCAAAATAGCCGCTAAATCCCCTGCTTTTTCCAACACAGGCCCAGTCGTTACTTTCAAATTCACTCCCATTTCTGTGGCAATAACTCCTGCAAGTGTAGTTTTTCCCAGTCCCGGAGGCCCATACAGCAAAATATGATCAAGCGACTCATTTCTCATTTTAGCAGCCTTTATAAATATATTCATCTTTTCTTTCAAATCCTGCTGACCAATATATTCCTTAAAAGTTTTTGGCCTTAAACTTCTTTGAATATTGTCCTCCCCTAATTCCTTAGGTTCCAATATTCTTTCTTCATTCATTCCTTCTCCTCAATATTTCTTCTTTATTTCTTTATTTAAATTTTTTTATTTATAAATTAATTCTTTAAATATTCTAGTTTAGTTTTTTCTATTCAAATTATAATATCTAAAAATTTTAGTGAAAATATTACACATTAATCCCAACTTCTCTAAGCATTTTTTTAATATTCCCAAATTTTATTTAGGAAAGCAGTCTAAACATTTATTATTCAGATAAATCTGAATTACTACGAAAACGAAACTCTCTAAAGTATATTCATTATAAATATTCTGACGAAAGAAACATATAAATATATTTCATATCTTTCATTCCAAAGAAATCACAACAATTTTAGTTTAATTATAATAGTTATTTTATTAAAAAAATTATCAAGCAAAATTTCGTTAGAAGAAAAATAGCTGTTTGAGCTTTTGGAATAAATTTTAAATTAAATAAAATTATTCATATTAGAAATTATCTTTATTCAAAAGCGAGTTCTATTTTTCTTTTATAAGAAAGTTTTGCATAAGCCGGGTTGTAAGGGCATGGCGATTGATGCCCTTACGTTAAAAATTTTATATCTGTTTTAATAATAACATTATAAAAAACTGAAATAATGCGATTATCCCTCCCAATACTCCACCAATAATTTCAATATGCTTTAATTCATTTTTAGATACAGACAAAATTATTCTTTCCATTTCTTCTAATGAGAAATTTTTCATTTTTTCAAGCATAATTTCCTTAAAGTCAATTTTGTCTTCCGCAATTTTTACGATCTCCTCCACTATTTCCTCTTTATTTTCTAAAATTGCCTTTTTAAAATACGCTTTTATTTTTTCAATTACTGAATCGTTTAAAAACATTTTTAATAGTGGATTTTTTTCGAATATGCTTTTTTTCAGTTTTTCTCCTATAATTTTATCCAACAATTTATCTAAAACTTCATCATTTATAACATCGTTGTCTTTTAGCTTTTCAGTAATATATTTAACAGAAATAAGCTCCTTTTCTATCGTTTCTGCTATATTTTCTGAAATTTTATCTCTATTTTTGGGAATTAATCCCTGTATTTTGAAAAATAGGAAGTTTACTTCCTTATAGGGCCTAAATAACAATTTTATAGCCAAATAATTTGTAAACCATCCTATGAGTATTCCAACAAAAACCATTATGGCAAGCTGGATTAACAAATTTTCCAATTTTCCCTCCAATTTACTTAACCAACTATTGCTCTTCCATATTCCTTACATTTTTCAATTTTTTCATCATCATCAACGGCCAAATGAATAATAAGCCCGTCATTCACAACCGAAAGTCCTTCATTTATGATCTCTTCATGCCAAGTGTCCATCCATCCACCTTGTCCCCAGTCATAAGAACCAAACAGCCCAACTGTTTTACCAACAATTTTATCCTTTATTCCTTCAAAAAATTCCACCATTTCTGGCGCAATTTCCTCTGCTCCAACTGCAGGTGATCCAAATGCAATAAAATCAGCATCTACTGTACTCTCATTAGCTTCTTCCACATTTATAAGCTTTACAGTAGCCCCAGCTTTTTCTGCACCTTCACCAATATATTTTGCTATTTCTTCAGTATTCCCAGTACCTGTATAATAAACTATGTTTAATGTTGCCATATTTTTCCCCTTTCTTTAATCATTCTTAAAAATCTATAAAATTCTGATAATATTTTTTTTATTTTGTCAATTTATAAGTATCTCTTGCAATTACAAGTTCTTCAGCTGTTTCAATCTTATAAACTTTAACTTTTGAATTTTCTGTAGATAACTCTACATTTCCTGGCAATCTTTTTGAATTTTTTTCTTCATCCAGCTCAATTCCAAAAAATGAAAGCCCTTCACAAATTTGTTTTTTAGCTCCAATAGAATTTTCTCCAATTCCACCAGTAAAGGCAATAGCATCAACACCGTTCATTGCCGCAACATAAGCTCCGATATAAAGCTGTATTCTGTAGCAGAACATGTCATAAGCTAAAATAGCCTTTTCATCTCCAGCCTTTTTAGCCGCATCTAAATCACGGAAATCCGAACTAGTTCCAATCATTCCTAAAATTCCAGATTTCTTATTCATTCTATTATTCATTTCATCTAGGGATAATCCTCTTTTTCTCATAATATAAATAACAGAAGCAGGATCTACATCTCCAGTTCTAGTTCCCATCATAACTCCTGCAAGTGGTGTCATTCCCATTGATGTATCTACAACTTTACCATTTTGAACCGCTGAAATGCTCGCACCATTTCCAAGATGACAAACTATAATTTTTGAATCTTTTTTACCTAACATTTCTTGTGCCACTTCACTTACATATCTGTGAGAAGTCCCATGAAAACCATACTTTCTCACTTTTAATTCTGTGTAGTCTTCATAGGGATAAGGATACATGTATGCTTTTGCTGGCATTGTTTGATGAAATGCAGTATCAAATACCACCACATTTTTCTTTCCAGGAAGCAATTTTTGGATAACTTTTATTCCCATTATATGAGCTGGGTTGTGTAAAGGTGCAAGTGGAGCGATTTCTTCAAGATTTTTTATAACTTCATCATCGACAAGTACAGATTTTTCATAATATTCTCCACCATGGACAATTCTATGCCCTATCGAGTCAATTTCATCTGTGCTAGATATTACTCCAATTTTTTCATCTTGAAGTGTCTTTAATATCAATTCCACTGCAACCGTATGATTTTCCATAGGAGTTTCCAATTCACTAATTTTTTCTCCTGTTATTAAATTCTTATAACTAAAAATTGGATTTGTAATTCCTATCCTCTCACAATTCCCCTTAGCTAGCGACTGTTCATTAGTCATATCAATAAGTTCAAATTTCGCAGATGAACTTCCACAATTTATTACTAAAACTTTCATTTTCTCCTCCAAATTTATGTTTTTACTTTTTATTTTTTTGATAAGGGGTCTTGACCCTTTGTTAATATTAAGTATGTTACTGCTTAACTTTTAATGATTTTGCTTTTACAATTGAGTGTAAATCTTTTAATTACAATAGTATAAATTTAATTTTTATTGATTTTTTACATTTCAGATTCCACAGCTGTAATCGCCACAACTTCCACAATATCTTCCACGCTGCATCCTCTTGACAAATCGTGAACTGGTTTTGCCAATCCTTGGATTAATGGTCCCAATGCCTTTGCCTTTGCTAATCTTTGCGTTAATTTATAACCAATATTCCCTGAATCCAAATCAGGGAAAATTAATACATTCGCCTGTCCTGCTACTTTTGAGTTGGGAGCTTTTGCAGCAGCCACTTCTGGCACAATTGCCGCATCCAGCTGTAATTCCCCATCAAAGTCAAAATCAACGTTTCTAACTTTCAAGATTTCAATTGCTTCCCTAACTTTACTTACAGACACTCCATCTGCACTTCCCTTTGTGGAAAATGATAAGAATGCCACTTTAGGTTCTTTTATTCCAGCTGTAAATCTAGCTTTTTCAGCTGCAGAAATTGCAATATCAGCTAGCTGCATTGCTGTAGGATCAGGGATTACTCCACCATCTGAATATACAAATGTTCCGTTATCTCCAAATTCAGGCGTATTTGTTATCATAACAAAAGAACTTGATACTGTTTTTAATCCTTCTCTTGGTCCAATTATGTGAATTGCCGCTCTTAAAACGTGTGCTGTTGGTGAAGATGAACCTGCCACCATTCCATCAACTCTGCCTTGATGCACAAGCATTGCTGCAAAATATCTTGGATCTGACATAAGTATCGCTTTTGCAGTTTCAAATGTCATTCCTTTTTTTTCTCTTCTTTTTTTCAAAAGTTCTGACATAGCATCAATTGTTGCACAAGAATCAGGATTATAAAATATCGCACCCTCCAATGAAACACCAATTTTAGC
Source organism: Leptotrichia shahii (assembly GCF_008327825.1). NCBI lineage: Bacteria > Fusobacteriati > Fusobacteriota > Fusobacteriia > Fusobacteriales > Leptotrichiaceae > Leptotrichia > Leptotrichia shahii. The sequence goes on from NZ_AP019827.1 coordinate 1,973,192, forward strand.
CGCTCTTTCTTTTATTTCCTTTTCATTTCCAACTAAAGCAATTTTTGCAATTCCTTCATTAATGATTTTTTCAGTTGCCCGTAAGACTCTTTCATCTTCTGTTTCAGGTAAAATAATAGTTTTGTTCAGCTTTTTAGCTCTTTCCTTTAATTCATTTGTCAATGTATTCATAAATTCATTTTCCTTTCTCAATTTTTTTATTAATCAAACATAGCTTCAACAAATTCCTTTGTATCAAATTCCCGCAAATCCTCAATTCCTTCCCCGACACCTATAAATTTGATTGGCTTTTTCAGCTCTTCTGTAATTGGAAAAATAATTCCACCTTTTGCCGTTCCATCAAATTTAGTTAAAATAATTCCTGTCAAATCTACAATTTCATTGAATATTCTAGCCTGCTCCAAACCATTCTGCCCAGTTGTGCTGTCAATTACAAGTAAAGTTTCAAAGTCCGTTTCTCCAGACTGCTCACGTATGATTTTATTTATTTTTTCAAGCTCTTTCATCAAATCACGTTTATTGTGAAGTCTTCCAGCCGTATCCAGTATCGCCACATCAAATCCACGATTTTTTGCAGTTTTCACAGTATCAAAAATTACAGCGGCAGGATCGCTTCCATGAGCCTGTTTTATAACTTCCACGCCAGTCCGTTTCCCCCACTCCTCAACTTGCTCAATCGCAGCTGCTCTAAACGTATCTCCAGCCCCAATGATAACCTTTTTTCCACTATCCTTCAATTTTTTTGCAATTTTACCAATGGACGTAGTCTTTCCGACTCCATTTACACCAACAATTAAAAGAATGTTCAGCTTTCCATCCTGCAATTTCAATTTTGTGTTACTTTCATCGCTATAAACAAGTTTAGCCTTCAGTAATTCCTTTAATTCATCATAAATTTGCTCAGATGTTTTCAATTTTTTTCGTGAAACCGATTTTTCCAGCTCTTCCACAAGCTGCATTGTCATATTCATCCCAATATCCGATTGAATCAGCAATTCTTCCAATTCTTCATACAAATCATCATCTATTGTTTTTCCCAAAAGCGCTTCTTTTAGTTTTCCAAAAAATCCCTTTTTAGGTGTTGCCAGCCTATCTTTTAATGGCTTTAATTTAGGCTTTTTCTTAGTTTTTTCTCTTTTTTCAAAGTTACTCTCATCTAATTTACTTTCAACATTTCCATTTTCAACTTTAGAATTCTCGCTAATTTTATTATCTTTTTTTAAAATTTCATCAGCTGCTTTTTTTATTTCTTTTTCTGTTTCTTTTTTTATTTTTTGTATTTCATCTTCGCTTTCCTGAATTTCTTTATCCAGTTGATTTTCAAGCTCGCTTTTTTGCTCTTCCTTACCTTTTTTCTTTTTTCCAAATTTAAAAAAATTTTTCAGCATTATTTTTTATCCCTTTCCGCCTGTGATTTTTCCAGATAATCTGGCTTTAAATTAAAGATATCAGTTTTTTTCACAATATTTTTTCCTAAAACATCATCGTTTCGCAAATTTTTATCCAAAAACATTTGCACATAAGTCATCGTATTAATTGCCAAATTCTTATCCTCAAATATTTTTACAAAATTTCCCAATTTATCCAATATTTTAACCTTATAATTAAAAACCGCATCTCCAATCAAATAAATTTTTTTATTATTTTCTCCATTTTGTTTATTTTCAATTATTTCCTCAATTACATTATCCAGTTTTGTAACTTCATAATTTTTCACTAATTCCAGCTTGTTTGCAGCTTTCTCACAAAAAATTTCATAAGCTGAGGAATAAATTTTTTCCTTCCGAGAATCAATCAGCGAATATATTTTCACATTCTCATCATTTTCCAAATTTATCTTCAAATTATAGTATCCTTGATATCCAAGCGCATCCAATTCATTCACTTCATAAAAATTCACATTTTTTCCAAAAAAAAGCCCCTTAACAACTGAAATTGCTATCCGAACACCAGTAAACGAACCTGGTCCAATCGAAACAATCACATTTTCAATTTCATCCAGCTTTTTCCCAGTCCATTTCAGAAGACTGTCAATTTGCTCTAAAATCGTGGTAGAATGGGTCTTTGCCATTTCCACATGAATTTCCCCTAAAAGTTTATCCTTTTTATAAAGCGATAATCCAGCCAGCTTAGTCGTAGTCGTCATCGCAAATGTCAACATATCTTTTCTCCATTTTTTATTTTTTTAATTTCTGACAAGAGGTCTTGATCCCTTGTTACATATTTTTTTATTTTTAAAATTCAAACTTTTCTTTAATATAAACAATTTTATTATAAGAATTATTCAATTTCAAAATCTACTTTTTCTCCATCCAAAAGCGTATAAACTGCGACTTCTCGAGCTTCATCCGAATAATGATTTATCTCAACAAACACAGCATCTTCAGGCATCTCATCCAAAATTTTATCCGCCCACTCAATAATCACAACACTTCCATCTTCCCCAATATAATCCTCAAATCCAATCTCATAAATCTCTTCAGAATCATTAATTCTGTAAACATCAAAATGGTATACAGGCAAATCTCCAGAAGTATACTCAATAACATAAGTAAATGTCGGACTTTTCACATTTTCTGTAATATTATAACATTCACAAATTTTTTTAGTAAACGTAGTCTTCCCAGCTCCCAAATCTCCAATAAGCCCCAGACAGCCTCCATTTTTTAATTTTTCTGCTAAATTTTTTGCTAATTTATCTATCTTATCGAATGTTAATACTTCACTTTTCATAATTTTTCCTATTTCTAAATTTTATTTTATGTTTAACTAAAATTTTTTGATTTTTATATTATAAATTATTTTTTTATAATTTTTATTTGTCTTTTTAACGTAAGGGCATCAAACGCCATGCCCTTTTTCGCAATAGCAGTTATTTTAACATGTATAACTGGTTACTATTTAGAGATAATGGCGAAACGTTCTACGAACTACCCCGCTTTACGCAAAACTTTCTTATAAAGAAAAAATAAAACTCGATTTTGAATTAAGTTTATTTTAACGCGAATAACAAGATACAATCTAAAATTTATTCCAAAATCTCAAACAGTTATTTTTTCTTTAACGAAATTTTGCTTATTATTTTTATTAAAAAAATGTTATGATTTTAAAGTTAATAGTAAATGTTTCCTTTTACATAAAAAAGAAAAACTTAAAAATAAAAATATCCTTTATTTATACACTTCAATAATTTTATTAATAATTTCAGTTGTGGAAATATTATCCACAAAGGATAAAATCTTTACTTCTCCGCCATTTTTTTCAACAATTTTTGTTTCTGGCAAGTCTTCTTTTTTGTAATCTCCACCTTTTACGTGAATATCTGGCTTTAAAATATCTAGCAGTTTTTCTGGTGTCTTTTCATCAAAAATCACCGTATAATCCACAAATTTCGTACCCAAAAGCACAAAAGCTCTATTTGTTTCACTATTTATCGGTCTTTTATCTCCTTTGTTCACTTTAACCGAAGCATCGCTATTTACACCGACAACCAAAACATCCCCTAAATTTCTGGCTTCCTCTAGATAAGTCAAATGCCCAATATGCAGGATATCAAAAACTCCGTTAGTAAAAACTACCTTTTTCCCAGCCTTCTGCAATCTCACTATTTCATTTCTCATTTTATCAGCAGTCAGCAAATTATCCTTAAAACTTTTTTCCAATTTTCTCTCCAATATATTTATCTATTTATAATTATAACGTATTTAATTCATAATTTACTCAATCCCTAAGTTTATTTAATTTTAAAAAAGTTTGAGCATACATCAAATTATACCACATTTTTTTCAAAAAAAGAAAATTTTTCTATTTTTTTTCAACTTTTATTTTTTCTAATTTCAACAATTGTATTTTAAGAAGTTTTAAGCATATTCTCACAATTTTTTTATCAAAAAAGAAAAAGAAGCATAAGCTTACTGCTTTTACTTCTTCTAACATTTATAAAATTTTTATCTATTTTACAAATTAGAATATATTTACTAAAATTGTAATAATCCATTTTCATCAAATTTAAAATCTGGTTCCAAAGCCACTTCCCAATAATATCCCGTCTAAATTACAAAAATACGCATGATATCCACCCCAAAATACATCTTGAGGTTCTTTTGCAATCGTCACTCCTGCTTTTTTTACAAATTCAACAATTTTATCTACATCATCTTTATTTTTTACATCGTATGTTAAAGTAATTCCTTTAAATCTGTTATCAGCATTTCCACTTCAATTTTATCTTCAAGCTCAACATCCATAATGTATCCCCATAGTATATTTATTTGATCTGCTCCAAATTTTTCATTTATAATCATAGTTACTTCCTGTAAATCTGTTAATCCAATATCTGCTCCTGCTGTAATGCTTAACAGTATCTTTCTCGCTTTTGGAAGATTTTTTATAAAAGGGCTGTTTATTATTTGTTCTGTAGCAAGTTTTACCTTATCCTGCCCTTCACCTTTACCAAATACCATTACACCTTCCCCTGAATTTCCTAGCATTATTTTTACATCATCAAAATCAAGATTCACTATCCCTTGTTTTTTTATTAGATTTGTTATAAATTCTATATTTTTTATAAAAATTTCATCTCTTTTTTCAAATAATTTATCAAAAGTTGCACTAGAATCTGCTTCCACTAATTTTTTAAGAGGCAAAACTATAGCAGTATCAGAAACTTCTTCTAATTTCTTGATTTCTTCAGTTACTCCATTTGAATTAATTGATGTAGCAACTACAACCACTGTCAATATTCCCATTGTTTTTGCAACTTCTGAAACAATGCAAGCTATCTCGTTATTCTTCTTTTCAGACATTTCTGTCAAAATAAATACTAAATTAGTATTTTTGAATGCACTCTTCACTTTTTCACTTAAATCTTCAGAAACCAATATTTTTGATCCTACATTCAGTTTATCCAAATTCCCTTGATTTGCATCAATTCCCACAAATTCAACTTCCGCAATCTCTTTTTTCATCATCTTATTCAAGATATCATTTCCCACTGTACCGATTCCGACAACTTTTATTCCAACACCGTCCATATTTTTCTCCTTTATATATAAAGTTTTCTTTTTCCAGATTTTAACATATTTTTACCAAATATATTCTATATATATTTCTACAGAGAATTCCTCCCACCTACCCATCTATGAAAAAGATATATTTTATTTAAGGGATGGAATGGAGGATGGACGTAAAAAAATAAAATCATATAAATCTTGTTTAGAAGAATTAAGAGAAAGTACAGGATATAACGAACACATGAAGCTAGGTAATAAGATTGTTGCTAAAACCTTTGATGAAATAATAAAAGTTTTAGCTGATGTTATGGTATTGAATGCAGAAGATACAGTCACAATAAATCAAACAAAATTACCAGCATATGTTGTTCAAGAGAGATTTAGAGAATTAGATTCTTTGCATATGGAGTATCTTGTAAATGCTTTATCAGAGAACGAATCGAAAATAAGAAATGTAAGAGCTTTTATTTTAACGGCAGCATATAATGCGCCAAGCAATATGGATGCCTATTATACAGCACTTGTTAGTTATGATATGAGGGTAGGAGGTTACTGATGATAAATGAAGAAATTTCTAATAGAGTAGTTAACATTGAAGTTAATGTATTAAAGGCAACTTATCAAGAAATCTTAAGCCAAGTAAAGAAGTTACAACAGAGATCAAAACAACATGGTGGCTTAGATAAACTTATCAAGGCGGAGGGAAATGAAGTAAAACTCAAAGATATGGTTAAGAAAGGTCAGCTTGAAGAAATCAATGTTAAAGATGGTGAATTAAAAGAACTAAAAAAAGAATTGAATAAACATGGTGTTAAATTCTCAGTGATGCAAGATAAGGAAACAGGTACACATGCTGTATTCTTCCAAGCAAAAGATACAAAAGTTATGAATAAAGCTTTTCAAAATGTGCTTTCAAATATTGAAAAGAAAGAGAAAAATAAGGAGTCAATTCATAAAAACATAGAGAAATTTAAAGAGATGGCTAAGAATACTATTTCTAGAGATAAAGTCAAGAATAAACAAAAGGAGCAGGGCCTATGATAGATAAGATACTAAAGGACATCAAAGGCTTATTTAAGGTGCAAGATAAGGCAAAGTTTTTCAAGCAGAACATTCCCTATCTTGCATTTTTCTATGTTGGTAATATTTTTTCTCACCGTGTAAGAGCATATACTGGTGGCGATGTGATAGACAAAATCTTTCAGGGAATATTAGAGCTTAACACCATGAGCTTTATTCCGAGTATTCATCCAACTGATATTTTAATGGGCGTGGGAGTAGCTGCTTTAATTAAGTTTGTTGTCTATACCAAAGGTAAAAATGCAAAAAAGTTTAGGCAAGGTAAAGAGTATGGATCAGCAAGATGGGGAACGACAAAAGATATTTAGAGTGGTTTATAATAAAGTAATGAATGGACATATTCCCAAATACGAGGCTTCCTTAAAATATTAAATTTTATCCATACTGACCACTCAAGCCATGTGGAGACGGTAGTATTATTGTCAAGAAAATAGAATAACAAGCTATAAAACTGTCGAAATAGGTGGCTTTTAGGATTTTAAAAGAAATCAGTTCTATAATAAATTAAAAATCGTGTTGGTAGAAAAATCGTCTACTTCTACCAACACGATTTTACAAAGAGCCAGTACTTACATCTCTTTTTCTCCTGTAAAACTATTGTATCTTGATACTTTAAGGAGTTTCAATCATTCGATCTGTTAACCGTTATTTTTTGGATCTAAACTTAATAACATAGCATTAATGGCGACGATGACTGTTGACACAGACATTAGGATTGCTCCTAATGCAGGGCTTAATGTGATACCAATAGGAGCCAAAATTCCTGCAGCTAGAGGGATAGCTATAAAGTTATAACCAGCTCCCCAAAATAGGTTTTGTTTCATTTTACGAGTTGTTTTGTGTGCTAATTCAATGAATGATTCAATATCTCCTGGATCGGATTGAGTCAATATGACATCAGCTGAATCCAACGCAACTTGAGTTCCAGCACCTATAGCTATACCAACATCTGCTAAGGCAAGAGAAGGAGCATCATTTACACCATCACCTACCATGATAACTTTCTTTCCTTCATCTTTAAGTGTTTTAACTAACTCATATTTGTCTTGTGGAGATTGATTTGATCTATATTCAATCCCTAAATCTACTGCCGCGCCTTGAGCCGCTTTTTCATTATCACCTGTTGCCATAATTGGTCGAATATTGTTCTTTTTAAGAGCTTTAATTAACTCTTTACTCGTTGGTTTTAATTCGTCCCCTAAAGCTACAGCACCAATGGCATCATCGTTTTCTACTAAGACACTAAGAGTTGCTCCTTTTGGAGTATCCATATCAAGATTACGTCCATAGGCTTTTTGACTGATTAATTGGTAACGGTGCCCACCTGCTTTACCCTCTACTCCAGAACCGGAAATCACATCAATCGAATCAAAAGATGCTGGACGTATATTTTGCTGCTCGGCGAAACTTATAATTGATTGAGCAATTGGGTGGCTAGATCCTCCTTCAATACCTGCCAATAAGGCAATGATTTCCTCTTTTGTATATTTGTCATTAAGAAGTTTTACATCTAATACTTTAAATTCACCAGTTGTTAAAGTACCCGTTTTATCTAAAATCATCACATCTGCATCTTGAGCTATTTCTAAGGCTTGGCGGTCTTTTACTAGTAAGCCACGGCTAGCTCCTAAGCTTGTGCTACGGGCGGTTACCAATGGAATAGCCAGACCCAATGCGTGCGGACAAGCAATAACTAATGTAGTAATAGTAAATATAACTGCCGTTGGGATATCTCCAATAATCATCCACACTACAAAAGCAATTAGCGCGACAATAACAGCAATATAGAAGAGCCACCCTGCAACCTTTTGCGCAATACTTTCTGCCCTGGAAGGCTGACTTTGAGCTTGGCTAATTAAAGTCTGTACTTGAGAGATAAAGGATTGATCACCTGTCTCAAGCACTTTAATATAAAGTACCCCTTCTCCATTTGTTGAGCCCCCGATTACTTCATCGCCAGGGCCTTTTTTAACTGCTTTTGATTCTCCAGTCAAAAGAGCTTCATTTAAACGTGATTCGCCACGCTCGATAATCCCGTCTGCTGGCACATTTTCTCCGGCTTGAACACGAATTAAATCACCTACCTTTAAGTCAGCAACTGGTCGTGTTTCAATTGAATCGTCTTCTAATACAACGTGAGCATCTTTCGGCACTAACTTAGCCAATTCTGCTTGTGCGTCTCCTGCTTCTCCAATAGCTTTCATCTCAATCCAGTGACCTAATAGCATGATTAATAGTAATGAAGCAAATTCAAAGAAAAAGTCCATCACGTGTTCACCCGTTACGTAGGTAATGATCACAGCATAAATACTGTATAAATATGAAACACTTAAACCTAAAGAAACGAGTGCCATCATTCCAGGTTTTTTTTGTTTAAATTCGTCAACTGCACCTTGATAGAATGGACGTCCACCATAAATAATTAATATAGTAGATAAAATAGCTACTACAATATCAGAATATGGAAAAGTAAACTGGAATGGTAGTTCAAATCCATGCAAAGGGACTAAGAGCATAATAATGATTCCTAGTGGCAATGACTTTAAGAAAAGTTCCTTAAAGCTTCCGTGATGATGGTGGGCATGCCCACTGTGCCCGCTGTGATCATGCCCAGCATGATGTTCTTGATTTTTATCCTTATGGTCTCCATGTTCATCTGTGATTCCATGCTCGTGTTTTAACTTATCCATGTCGTCATAATCATGGTGATTATGAGACGAATATCTGTTGTCATTATTCATTTTAAATTCCTCCTTATACTTAATGATGATGTAAATGACATTCACATTGTCCTTCTGGACAATTGCAATCCACTTCTTCTAATGCGAAAGATTTTTTCATCTCTAATATTTTTTCTAGTCGATCTATATCATCGAAGCTTAAAACATGATCTTCAATGATGCTTCCTATTACATTTCCGACTTTCTTATTGCAAATACGGTTAAAAATATCTTCTACATAATCCCTTACAGCTTCTTTCTCTTCAATATTGGCAGTGTAAATAAACTTTCTACCTTCTTGCTCTGTATTTAGTACGCCTTTTTCAACTAATCGACCTAAGATCGTTTTGATAGTGGATTGTGTCCAATCCATTTTTTCTTTCAATACGGAAATGATTTTTTTACTAGTTACTCGATCATTTGCCCAAACTACACGCATGACTTCCCATTCTGCATCTGTAATATGAGTATTAAATTCTATTGTGCTCATTCTCCTTTCTCCTAGTTGTCTACAGATGTAAACGAACATGCTCAAAATAAGTATACCATTGTAAACGAATTGTGTCAAGTCTTTTTAATAAATGTAAGCAACGCTTATAGCTTTTTATCTCTCCACTTCTTTTCCATAATAATTTTCATAGTTTTTCCTATATTGAACAAGGTTAGAAAATTGTTCTTTATTTAAAGGGGCTGTCTCAAAATGGTTAAAATTTTGAGTTCAGCTTCTATTTTTTTGTTCAAATTAAAAGCTCTCTAAATTTTTTACAGTTGCATTTAAAGTTGCTTCATTTTAAGGCAGTGCAACACCTGTTTTTATCTGTCCTTCATTTTAAGGTAGCGGAACACCTGTTTTTAAACTTTTTCTTTCAATGTAATTATATCATATCTAATTGATTAGTTAATAGTTTTTCTTTTTTTATTTATAAATTTTTAAATTATTTTTATTAATCGCAAAAATCTGTTGCAATCAAATATACTTTTACATAGCTCCCTTTTTGTTCAAAATCTTCAGGATTTTCAAATTTAGTTTCTTCAAAGACTGTTCCCCATGCGAGAAATAAGGCTGGATTTTCGGAACTTTTGGCTACTGCTGTGACGATTTGGCTGATTTCTTCTAGGCGTATGTCATTTCCTGAGGTTATATTCATTAGTATTTTTCCTGCTCCTTTTATTGAACGATCTAGAAGTGGGGTATTTAGTGCCTGTTCTACTGCTTTTTTTACTCTGTCCTCTCCGTCTGCTTTTCCAAAGCCCAATACTGTTTTGCCTGAATTTTGCAATATAGACTTAATGTCTGCAAAGTCCAAATTTACAATTCCCTGTTTTTTTATTAAGTCCAGTATTCCCTTTACAATTGTTACAAAGGCTTTTTCTCCTTTTTCATAGATATTTGCCATTGGAAGATTTATGTATAAATCATTCAATCTTTGATATGGAATAACTATTATTGTATCAGCGAAATGTTTTAATCTTTCCTTCCCCTTTTTAGCAAGTTTTATTTTATTCAGGTCTTCAAAATCAAAAGGCTTTGATACTATTGCAACCGTTAGTATATTCATAGATTTCGCAATTTCTGCCACAGCTGATGAAAGTAGCGTTCCTGTTTTTTCTCCCATTTCAGCTATTATAAACACCATATCTGCATTTTGAAATTCTTTTTCTGTTTGTTTTCTTAAATCCTCCATCGCTTCAAATGAAGTTATTGACGACACAAATATTTTTTTGGGAGCTTTTGAACTGTCTAAATTCAGCTTTTCCGTATCTATCGTTATAAAATCAGCCTTTACAATGTTATTTAATATCATTTTATTTATTACATTACTTCCTGTTTTTCCCAAAGCCACTATTTTTATTTTTACACCATTTAACGTGTTTTTCATATCAGTCCCCCGACCTCTGCGTTCCTACAAGCGATGTTACCCACTATTTTTCCTCCTAGATAATCTATATTTCAAGACACTATTTATTAATATTTTTCTTTAATCTATTTTTTAATCACAGTTCTTTAATATATCACAAGACCCTTTATTTTTTATTTTAAAAATATTGATTTTATATTTTAACTTAACTCTTTTTTAAAATTATATCAAATTTGATTAGTAAATAAATAAACAAATATTATAAAATTATAGAAAAATATTACTATATTTCATTTTTTTTTATCAATTTTTGGACTATACTATTCTTGTAGATACAAAAAATATTTAAATATAAATCGGGAGGCGGTTTTATGAAATCTAGAAGTCTACTATTATTTTTAATACTATCTTTAGCTTTATTTTCAGTAGTATTATCAAATAAAAATCGTAAAAACAGAAATGAAAATAAACCGAAAAAAGAAAATATGATTCAGACAGGGAACGAAAACATCAGGGAAATCTATCTTGCTGGTGGCTGTTTCTGGGGTCTTGAGGCATATATGGAAAGAATCGACGGGGTAAAGGATGCTACGGTTGGCTATGCGAATGGTAAAACTGAAAAAACGAGTTATAATATTGTCGCATCAACGGATCACGCAGAAACAGTTCACGTAAAATATGACGCGAACAAAATTTCTTTGAGCAAGCTTCTTAAATATTATTTTCAAGTTGTAGATCCTACTAGCATTAATCAGCAGGGAAATGATAGAGGCAGACAATACAGAACAGGGATTTATTATACTAATCCCAAAGATAAAGAAATTATTTTACAGGAAATTGAAGAAGAGCAGAAAAAATATACAGATAAAATTCAAGTTGAAGTTCAGCCTTTGAAAAATTATATACTCGCAGAAGAATACCATCAGGACTATTTGAAAAAAAATCCTAACGGATATTGTCACATTGATGTCAGTAAGGCAGATGAAGTTATTATTGATCCAAAAGATTATCCAAAACCAAGTGACGAAGAATTAAAAAAACGGCTTACTCCACTGCAGTACAGCGTTACACAGAAAAAAAATACTGAACATTCTTTTTCAAACGAGTACTGGGACAATCATGAAGCTGGAATTTATGTGGACATAACAACAGGAGAGCCATTATTTTCCTCAAAAGATAAATATGATTCTGGCTGTGGCTGGCCAAGTTTTACAAAACCTATTTCAAAAGATGTTGTAACTTATGCAAATGATACAAGTTTTAATATGGTAAGGACAGAAGTGCTTAGTCGAAGCGGAAAAGCCCACTTGGGACATGTTTTTGATGATGGGCCTAAAGACAAAGGCGGGCTTCGTTATTGCATAAACAGTGCTTCAATTAAATTTATCCCATTAAAAGATATGGAAAAAGAGCATTATGGATATTTAATAAAATTAGTTCAGTAAAATGAACAGGATAGGAGATAATTTATGTTTAATCAGCCATTACTGGTAGGAAGCGTATTTTTAGGAGGGGTAGCAAGTTTTCTATCTCCATGTATTCTTCCCATTGTTCCTGTATATTTGGGAATTTTAAGCAAAGGAAAAAAAACTGTGCTTAATACCTTTCTATTTATTTTAGGTCTTTCACTTACTTTTGTAAGCATTGGCTTTAGTTTTAGTTTTCTTACGGGAATTTTCTTTAATGACACTATAAAAGTTTTGGCAGGAATACTTGTAATAATACTGGGATTACATCAGACAGGCATCTTAAAATTTAACTTTTTAGAAAAAAATAAATCTGTAAATTTGGATTTAATTGAGAAAAATTCTTCATTACAGGCTTTTTTGCTAGGATTGACATTTAGTCTAGGGTGGACTCCGTGTGTAGGCCCTATTCTTGCCTCGGTGCTTACTCTTGCAGGCGAAAAAGGATCTGCAGTCTATGGAGGGCTAATGATGTTTATATACGTCTTAGGACTTGCCACTCCATTTGTTCTATTTTCCTTTTTCTCTCAGGAATTGCTAAAAAAAGTACGAGCTTTAAATCAATACACAAACTATTTTAAAATCTTTGGAGGATTTCTAATTATATTTATGGGAATTTTGCTAATAATGAATAAGTTTTAATAATTTTATTTTTTAAATTTTATAAAACAATTAGTAATCAAAATAACTTAAAAAATAATTACAAAAAATATTTTAAATTTGCTATAATACAGAAAGGAAGTAATTTTTATGAAAAAATTAATTGTAACAATTGTAACTTTGTTGAGTTTTGGATCGATTTCATTTGGAAATACATTGCAAGGAGTTCAGTTAAAGGACATTAATAATAAACCTGTTTCCCTTAACAAGTACAAAGGTAAGAAAATATATATTAAAATGTGGGCTTCATGGTGTCCTATCTGTCTTTCGGGATTAAGCGAAATTAATTCTTTAAGTGCAGATAAAAGTAAGAATTTTACAGTTATAACAATTGCTTCTCCGGGACAAAAAGGAGAAAAACCTACAGCTAAATTTATTCAGTGGTATAAAGGGCTTAATTACAAAAATACTACTGTTTTGCTGGACGAAAAGGGAGAAGTGCTAAAAAGGGCAAAAGTTTTGGGATATCCTTCAAACATTATATTGGATGGGAACTTGAATATTGTTAAAACTTTGCCGGGACATCTGACTACTGCACAAATCAAAGGAGCTGTTAAATAAGTGTATAGTATTTTAATAATTGATGATGAACCGATTATAAGAAGAGGTATTAAAACCTTTATTGATTTTGAAAAATATAAGATAAGTGATGTTTATGAGGCAGAAGACGGTAATTCTGCCTTTAAGACTTTTTCAGAAGTCTTGCCTGACCTTGTCTTGCTGGATATAAATATTCCCTTTAAAAATGGGCTGACTCTTGCGGAGGAAATGAAATATCTGAAAAGTGATGTTAAGATAGCCATTATTTCTGGATATGACTATTTTGAATATGCTCAAAAGGCTTTAAAAATCGGAGTTGAAGACTATATTTTAAAACCTGTTTCAAAAACGGATATAAATGAAATAATTTCAAAACTTATATATAAGCTGGAAGAAGATAAAAAATATAACGAAGCAAGAAAAATTATTAATAAAATTAGTCAAATTGAGAAATCTGATAAAAATATTTCTCATAGCAAGTATAAAGATATTTTAACAAAAAAAATTGAAGAAAAATACAGCGATATTTCCTTTAACTTAAATTCTCTAGCGGACGAAATGAATTTATCTTCTGGATATTTGAGTTCACTTTTTAAAAATTTGTTTGGTATTCCTTTTCAGGACTATTTGAATAATATGCGGATGGAAAAGGCAAAGCTGCTGCTTTTGACAACAGATCTGAAAAATTATCAAATTGGAGAACTTGTAGGAATGGAAAACTTTAATTATTTCAATTCAAAATTTAAAAAAACTTTTGGAATGACACCGAAAGAATTTAAGAAAAGTGTGCTGGAAAAACTATGAAACTAAAAAGAACTCTGAAAAACTCGATGCTGCTTCAGCTGTTTTTTTATTATATTATTGGAAATCTTCTGTTTGTACTTTTTTTAAGCAGTATTTTTTACTATACTTCAAAATACATCATAATGAACAAGGAAATTGAGTATACTAACGAAAATGTAATGAGTACATCACGTTATATCACACTTTATGTTGAGAAATTACAAAATATAATTAATCTTTTGTCCGTTAATGCGGATGTTAGAAATTTTTTAACATTGGGAAATAATAATTCAAAAAAAAGTATTGAAAAAATGGTTTATTCAATTCTCGATAATAATAAAGGGATAAAAAATATTACTGTGATTGGAAAAAATGGTAGTATTATTTCCAGTGATAAAAATAACGATATGAAAATATCAGCAAATATGATGAAGGAAAAATGGTATGTTGACGCAATAAATAATTCAGATATGCCTGTTTTCAATCCAGTCAGAAAAGATGAAGATTCTTCCATGAACTCTAATTCGTGGTTTTTGTCAATTAGTCGGGATATAAAAAATTCAAAAGGAGAGAATCTGGGAGTTATTGTATTTGATATAAAATATGAAATGTTTGAAAGGTATTTACGTTCTAATGCTTTTGGAAGACAAAGTGACAGCATTATTATAGATAATCATGGCAATGTGATTTATTACAGAGATGTAAAATGTTTTGCTGATAAAAAATGTCTTGAAAAATTTTCAGAAAAGAATAAAAATAAAGATACATATTTATACGAAACACAGATTGAAAATACAAACTGGAATTTAAGAAGCCTTGCAAACACAAATGACCTAGTTACGTTGAAGAAAAATTTTTCTCACATAGTTATCATTATTTTCCTATTTTCACTAGCTTTTTCCTCTATTATTACATTTATCGTAATAACAAAGATTCTAAAGCCTTTAATAAAACTGGAAAATCATATGCAAAACTTTGAAAATAATCTACGGGAATTTCATTTAAGTGAAAAAACAGGCTATGAAATTCAGAACCTTGTGGAACATTTTAATGTAATGGTTGAAAAGATAAAATATTTGCGGGAATATGAAATAAAGGCTCTTCACAGCCAGATTAATCCACATTTTCTGTATAACACGCTAGATACAATCATTTGGATGGCAGAATTTGAAGACAATGAAAAAGTAATCAGCATTACAAAATCACTTGCAAACTATTTTAGGCTTTCCCTTAGCAACGGACACGAAAAAATACCGTTAAAAGATGAAATTATGCACACTAAAGAATATTTATTCATACAAAAGCAAAGATATGAAGATAAACTTTCCTATTTTTTCAACATAGAAGACGAAAGCCTTCTTTCCATCGAAGTTCCAAAAATCATAATCCAGCCAATTGTAGAAAACTCCATCTATCACGGAATAAAAAACCTTTCTGGAAACGGAATTATCACAATAGACGTTTACAGACAAAACAGCACTATCAATATCTCAGTCAAAGACAACGGAATAGGCTTTGAAAAAGCTAAACAGTTCAAAAAGAGCAAAACTGGCGGTGTAGGAATTCAAAATGTCGATAAAAGAATAAAATTCTATTACGGCAAAAATTACGGAGTATTTATAAATAAAGACAGCAAAACCAAAGGAGCGGAAGTAGTTATAAAAATTCCTTTTAAATCAAGTTTGTAATGTATTCTCAATCCCTTTTAAAATCAAAAAATTGAACTCTTGTTTAAAAATAGTTTTTTATAATGTTATTCTAAAAAAAAAAAAAAAAAAAAAAAGACAATTATCATAAAAATGTGTTATAATCCAAAAAAATATAGTGGAGATGATAATATGAAAAAGTTATTTTTGATTGTAATTCTTGCTCTGACTACAGTAAGTTGTGAACTTTTTAGTCCAAGTTATTGGAACAGAGTAACTGAAAGCAGAAGAGAAAATGGAGAAAGATGTTATATAAAAAATGGAAATGCTTATTGTGTAGATAGAGATGGTAATAGGCTTTATTAATAAATTATTTTTGATTGGAGTTGATGGATTTGAAAAAATTGATTTTGATTACTGTTTTGGGAATGGCTGTGGTTAGTTGCAGTCTACTTGATAATGAAGCATATCAGGAAATGAAAAGGGATAGAGCTGAAAGAGGATACCATTGTTATAAGCAATATGGAAATGTTTATTGTGAAGATAAAGACGGAAATAGTTATTAATAAATCATTATGTGAAGAAGTGGAATTTTTGAGATTCTGCTTCTTTTTTGCTTTTGAAGAAGAAAAAATTATTATTATACTAAATCTCGGTTAAATAAGAAATTTATTATAAATTTTTCTAATAAAGAATAACAACTCAATATTTTTAAATAATTAAAATATAATTTTTACTCTTTAAAATCCGTCGGAGCATTTTTCTGTGCTGACAAAACTGTTTGAGCACAGCGAGTTTTTTGGCAGTGCAGAAAAATGTCATAGACTAGCCATAGGTCGTAGGATTTGCGGCAATGAGCAATCCTACAGAAATAAAAAAGAAAAAACATAGTAATATGGAAAAATATTTATTAATTAAAATATACAAAAAATACCCTAATTGTTTTAATTAGAGTATCTTCCTAAAAAATCCATTTTACTATTTTGTTCCAAATATTCTATCTCCTGCATCTCCCAATCCTGGATAGATATACGCATGTTCATTAAGTCCATCATCAATTGCCGCAATGTATAAGTCAACATCGGGATGTTTTTCAGTAAATTTCTTTATTCCTTCAGGAGCACCAATGATACAAAGCACCGTTATGTTTTTTACGCCTTTTTCTTTCAAATAGTCAAGTGTGTAAATCATTGAACCTCCTGTTGCAAGCATTGGATCTACTACGAAAACTTGACTTTCAACAACATTTGTTGGCATTTTTGCGTAATAGTAGACTGGCTCTAAGGTTTCTTCGTTTCTGTAAACTCCCAGATGCCCTACTTTTGCATTTGGAAGAAGCTGCAGTATTCCATCTATCATTCCAAGTCCTGCTCTTAGGATGGGAACTAATGTTATTGGCTTATCTAGAACTTTTGTAGTAGTTTTCTGAATAGGAGTTTCTGTTTCAATCTCCTTGAGCGGCAAATGTTTTGTTGCTTCATAAACCATAAGTCCTGCTATTTCGTTTAGGCTTTCCCTAAAAAGTTTAGTATCTGTATGTTTATTTCTCAAATTTGAAAGTTTATGTTCAATTAGTGGATGTTTCAATTCAAAAACTGCCATTAATAATCACTCCGTTCTTTTTTATATTCAAACTACTTTTTCATTTAATACCCAAATTCCATTTAAAAAACAGAAATTATATCTTATACTGTTTACTGACAAGGAAGCTTGACCTCTTACGAGAAAATTATAATTAATTTACTATTTAATTGGAAGATAGTATAAAATTATATTTTTTACAAAATAATATCTTCAACTGGCATAATAACTGCTCCCATAGAAATCCCTCTGCCTAAGTCTATTTTCATAATTTTTATAATCCGCAAAATTTCTTCTGCATGCTCATCTTCTAGATAAGTAATTAGAATACTATCTGTTCCTGGCCAAACATGTGTATTAAAATGCTTAAAAGTTTTACTCCAGGAGCTATGAACAGTTGGAACTATAAAATATTGATCTATTCCATATTCTCTCAATTCCTCTTTCATTTTTTCAGTATAAAACGAATCAAAATATATCTCTAATCTTTTCACAAAATTCTCCTCTCTACTCTTTATAAATTTAACTTTATTCGATAACTCACAAAAATTATATTTTACAAATTATCGAACATTCCAATAAATCAAAGAATCGAATTATTTAGTATATCCTTTTCGTTCTTCTTCTTTTCCTTGTCTTCTTTTTTCTTCCTTTTCTTTTTGTTTTCTTTCTTTTCTTTCTTCAACCAACGAATACAACACTGGCGTAAAGAACAATGTCAATACCGTACAGAATGAAAGTCCAAACATTACCGCAATAGCCATTCCTTGATAATATCCCGAGCTTCCTTTACTTGAGAATACCATTGGAAGCCATCCCAATACAGTTGTAAGTGTTGTCATTAAAATTGGTCGGAGTCTTGAACCACAGGCTTCTACTAAGGCATCGTGTATCGTCCAGCCTTTTTTCCGCAGTCCTGCAACGAAATCAAGCATTACAATCGCATTATTAACCGCCATACCAAATAACATCAAGATACCGATCATAACGAACATACTAAGTTGTACTCTAGTTATCGCTAATCCTAAAATTACTCCAATCATAGAAAGTGGCAATGTTGTCATAATCATAAGCGGCAAGATAAATGATTCTAGCTGAACTGCAAGTACTGTATAAATCAACACAATCGCAAGTAGCAAGTCTTTCATAATTTGTCCACCCATTTCAGATTGGTTTTTAGCTTGTCCTGCTACTCCAATTTTATATCCTTCAGCTGGATTTGTTTTCTTGAATGACTGTTGAATAAATGCTGCTGCATCGTTAAACCCTTTCGAACTATCCAAGTTTGCACCAATTGTTACAATTCTTGTTCCATTTTCTGTTGAAATAGTTGAAGCACTTTCTTCATACTGCATTGTAGCAATATCCCCTAATCTAACATAAGTTCCTTTATTAGTTTTTATCTCTAAATCCATAATTTTATTCAATGAATTTTTTTGATTTTTTTCTAATTCCAGTACTACATCCAATGTTTCTGTACTTTGAGTTACATCAATCGGATTTGCAGATCCAGAAGCTGTCATAAACAACATTTGAGTAATATCTGTTACAGTTATTCCATAACTTTCAGCTTTTACTCTGTCTACTTCCAGCTTAGCCTGTGGATATCCCCCTTCTGTTGATGACTTAACATCTTTAAACCATGACTGGCTTTTCATGTCAGCCATTATTGCATTTGCTATTCTATTCAATTCTTGTGGGTCATCACCTTCTATTTGAAACGAATAATCTTTCTGCGATGAACGACCTCCTGCTTTTTGCGGTGAAACTGCAAGTGTTACATTTGGTAAATCCTTTAATTTTTCCCTAACACGATTCATTGCTTTCATTGTGTCTTTTTTTACGTCGACATTTATTACCGCTGCATCTTTTGAAGCAAGTACATTTATATCTTTAGTCGCTGGATCCGCTTTTACAACTGCCTCCATTTTATTCGCAATATCTTTTGATACATCTAAATCTAGCCCAGTCGCAAGTGTCGCAACTACCGAATATTGATTATCATCAATTGTTGGGAAGAATGTAGTTTTTACTGTTTTTCCTATTCCAAATACAACTACTACAAATGCTATTACAATTCCAATTACCATTTTCCAACTATTTCCCAATACTTTTGCCACTAATTCTTTATATTTATCCCTAAATGCATTAAATCTATCGGCTTTTTCAGCATTATCTGAGATTTTTTTAACATCTAAAAATAAACTTGAAGCCATCGGAACCCATAACATCGCAACAATAATCGAAGCTGATAACGCAAACATCATTGAAAATGCAATACTTTTAAATACTTCTTTAGTAATTCCTTCAAACAATATAATAGGTAGAAATACACAAACTGAAGTCGCCGTTGACGCCATCATCGGAAGAATTACTTCATTTGTACCCCGTACCGCTGCTACATCTGCTGGTTCCTTATTAATCTGAATGTGATCAAAAATATTATCCAGTGTAACAACCCCGTTATCTACCAGTGATCCGACCGCAAGTGACAATCCCATTAACGAAATCATATTCAATGTTATTCCTTGTGTTGTAAGTAAGAAGAACGTAAACATTGCTGAAATCGGAATCAATGTTCCCACGACTAATGATGCTCTCAAGTTTTTCAAGAATACAAAAAGCACTATAATTGTAATGATAACCGCTTGTATCCCAGAACTTGCAACATTTTTTATTGATTCACTAACTTTCTCACTGTTATCAACTATTATATTATAATTAGAACCTTCTGGAAATAATGGTTTTGCTTCTTTCAAAGTTTCCTTAGCCTTTTTCGCAACCTCTACCAAGTTACCATCTTTACTCTTTTGAATCATAACAGCAACCATTTCTTTTCCATTATATGTTACATACGATGTTGGATCCTCTGTTCCATACTCAACTTTTGCCACATCAGCCAATCTAACCGTTTGATTATTTTGATTTGAAATAATTATATCTTGAATTTGATCAAGCTCTTTTAACTCCCCATCAACTTTTAAGATAAATTCTTTCGTCCCATCAGTTATCGTACCTGCTGGTGTTACTGTATTAGCTGCTTTTATTTTACTATAAATTTCTGCCGCTGACAAATTATATTCCTTCAATCTAGCTGGATCCAACCAAACTTTAATTTGTCTTGTCGCATTACCCATTATAGAAATATTACCAATACCTCTATTTCTTTTCAATCTAGGCTGTAATGTTTCTTCAGCAAACGATGTTATTAACTGTTTATTTTCCCCAGTAATCCCAATCATCAGTGCCATATTGGAGCTACCTGTCGCATCCATTTTTGATACTGTAGGATCTTTAAAGTTATCATCATCTGGCAATTGTCCTTTTATTTTATCTATTTGTGTTTGAACTTGTACTTGTTTAATATCTGTATCTACACCATAGTTAAACTCTATCATAACTACTGATGAACCATAAGAAGATGAAGTTGTTATATTTTTAATTCCATCTACATTTAATGCCGCATCTTCCAGTTTTTTTGATACTTGCGTTTTTACATCTTCCGCTGTTGCTCCCGTCCAAGTGGCATTAATAACAACTATCGGTATATCGAAATCTGGTATTCTCTCCTGTTTCATACCCGTCATCGCTACCCAACCAGCAAAAATCATAAATATAAGTATCATCGTTGTCGACACTACTTTCTTCGTTGCAAATTCTGCTACTGTCATTTTATCTCATACGATTGCAATAACCGTACTCTCCTTTCCATATTTTTTGTCATCCATTTATAAAAGTATAAAAATTCCAATAACCACAATATTTTTCTATACTTGACTTTCCTGTTTTTCTCCACTCTTTTACAAGGGTTCTTGACCCATTATGGTTATAACCTTTTAATTTATTGACTTTTTCATTCGCCTAATATTTTTTGTAAAAACATAATTTTAGTTCTCTATTTATACTCTTTTCCAAAAATTTTTATAGTAAATATTCTCAATATCTATTATTTTTATTGCACAATATTAACTTTTTCATTCGCCTGTACAACATTTTGCCCATCAACAACTAGCTGGTCTCCTGATGTCAACCCATCTCCAGTTACCGCCGCATATTCTTCATTTTGATTAGAAATATTTATCGGTATCATAACTGCTTTTCCATCTCTAATAACATAGACAACTTGCTGAACTCCTCTTACTACAATTGATTTTTTAGGAATTATTAACCCGTCTTCAGCTCCTGTTGCAATATTTGCTTTTCCGTACATTCCACTTTTTAATTCTCTATCAGGATTTGGGAATTTAACTTTTACAATGAATTGTCTGCTGGCTGAATCAGCTGAAGCAGCTATTTCATAAACTGTTCCAATAATTTCTTTACCATTCAGTTCATCAACTTTTACAGTTGCCTGTGCTCCCATTTGAATTTTTTTAACAATTTCCGCTGGAACTCCAATTTCCAATTTCATTTCACTTTCATTAACTAATGTAAATAGCTGTGCTCCTGCCGATACTTGCTGATGTCTTTCCAAATTCATATTTGCAATATATCCGCTAACTTTAGTCTTAATAACTGTTTTACTATTATTGTCATTTGCTGTAGCCAAATCAGCTTGTGCTGAACTCAAACTGTTTTTTCTGGAAGACAATGCATTTACTGCTGTATTATAGTTGCTTCTAGCTGAATTTAAATTAGCTTGTGCTGAACTCAATTTTGTTTGTGCTGTCAAGAAATCTGTTTCTGTTATTAATCTCTTATCATATAGCATTTTATATTTTTGATAATTAATTCTAGCTTCTTCAACTGCCGCTTCTGCTGATGCTATATTACTTCTAGCTGCACTTACATCTCCATGTGCCGAACTGATATTAGATTCTGCCGTTCTCACATTTGAAACTGCCGATCTGACACCTGATCTTGCTGCCTGATTATCAATCGCTACAATAACTTGCCCAGCATTTACATAATCACCATTTTTCCCATTTACTACTACAACTTCCCCGCTCGAAGTCGCTGTATAAGGTATTTCTTCAATCCCTTTTATCGAACCGCTCGCCGTATATCCTAACGACATTTGATTTTGACCAATTACTTGTACTTTTACTGGTCTCGCTGTAGATGAATTTCCTCTTGGTTTTTTCTTTCCACAAGAAACAGTCAGCAATGCTAATATTATCATCACTATAATTGCTTTTTTATTTATCTTCATTTTGCCTCCCAATTTTCTATTTTTATTTTTCAATAATCATTTATAAAAATTTAAAAATTTTAATTATCTCATTTTTTCAATATTCCTAATCTAAAAATGCTCCATATTTAGAAACTAAAAAGTAATAATTCAATTTAGCCTGTGCATAATTTACTCTAGCCTGTCTTAAATTTGTTTCTGATTGCAATAAATTTTCCATTGTAATTAATCTATATGAATATCTTTCTCTTTCTAAATTATAAGATTCTTCTGCTTTTTGGACCGCCAGCTGTAATGCCGCTATACTTTTTTCAAGAGATCTCAATTGATAATAAGTTTTTTTCATATTAGCTTGAACAGCTTCCAAAGTTTGGTCTACTTGAACTGCTGATATTTCCTGAGTCTTTTTCGCATAATTCACATTATTTTTTCTTGTCCCCCAGTCAAATATGTCCCAGCTCCACTTTACTCCAGCTGAAGTCGTAAAATTCCTTGTCTTAAAAATATTTCCAAATTTATCTTGACTTTGTAATACACCATAATTTACCATTCCACTAATTGTCGGTTTAAAGTCAGCTTCTTGTATCTTTATATTTTTTTTGCTTAGATCATTTTGTTTCACAGCCATTTTGTATTCTGTATTTTCTATCGGCAATTTTGCTAAATCTTCATCCAATTTAACTGTTTTTGTAAAGTTATCCTCTACTCCAAATGGAACTATCTCGATTTGCGAACTATTTTTCACTCCAATTAAAATTCCCAATGCTTCTTTTGAAACTTCAATATTTCCTTCCTGTTCCACAATTTGCGCTTCAATGGACGCCACGCTTCTTTCTGCTTCAGTAAGCTCTGGCTGAGTAGTCATCCTCAAATCATACAATTCTTTTTGTGTTTTTAAATTCTCATCTAACGTTTCCTTTGATTTCTGCAATACTCCCAACGTGCTCATTGCATTATAAACATCAATATATGCCTGAACTGTACTTAAAACTGTATCTTTTTTCACTTTATCCAGACTAAGCTGCGCCAACGTCAATTTTTCTTTACTAATTTCATGATTCAACTTCAATTTTCCACCTGTATAAATAGGCTGTGATAATGTTAAATAATGTTGATAAGCCTCTCCAGTTCTATTAAATTTTTTATCTAAATGCCCTTGAGCACTTCCCGAATAGCCTACTGTAAAAAATTTATTTGCCCAGGCTCTATCCACATCTATTTTCTCTTGTTCTGTTTTTAACATCTCAATCTTAATATCTTTATTATTTTTAATTGCCATTTCTGCCGCTTCTTGTATTGTTATTTTTTCCGCAAGACTTGGGATTGCAATTATCAATAATAATGACATCACTATCATTCGCAATTTATTTTTTTTCATTTTGTCCTCCTATTTAATCTGTTTCAGTGCATTATCGATGAATTTTACAATTTCATTAATCAATTTCTGATTATCCTCTACTATCCCGTCAAATTCTTCTTTTGAAGAAAAAGTATACTCTTTTTTACATACAATTTTTTCAATCAAATAATTATTAATTGCCAGAATTATAAAATCTGAAATAATTTCCATATCGTATTCCCTGTTACTTTCATATCTTAAAAGTATATTTTCTTTAATAAAACTCTTAAAAAATTTTGTCATCTCTTCATGAAACTTCCCTGCAATTGTATTTTGAGCAAAAGACCTTACTATTCCAATATCCACATTATTCAAAAGTTCTAGAAAACTTTTAAATCTCTCTTTAATAAAATTTTCCAAAGTTTTTCTCGGATTTTCATCAATTTCTACTTTTGAATATTTTTTCATTTCAGATTTTTTTACACTTTCTAATACTTCACACAAAAGTTCCTCTTTCGTTTTGAAATACGTATAAAAACTCCCTTTTGAAATTCCCAGCTTTCTTGTTATATCCTCAACTTTTGTATCCGTATACCCATTTTTTCTAAATAATTCAAAGGCTTTTTCCAATATTTTTCTTTTTTTCTGTTTTTTTATATTTTTTTCTTTCCCAGACATCTTCCTACCTAACAATAAAAATTGACTTACAAGTCATTGTATTATAATATAATTTTTTTTCTAATTTGTCAATCATTTTTCCAATAACTTTATAATCTTGACATGATAAATCTTTCTCTTTGTAAAATGCCTTTTTATTAGGTAAAACAGCTATGTTAATTTTTTAAAGAAATTCTAAAATCTGTTCAAATATTATACCATCTTCCATTAAATTAATGGATTCATTTATAAATTCTGTTTAAAAAGGATTCTTTCACTCTTGTTAGAAACAAATAAAATATGTTTTCTATTTTTTAAATAAAATCTGACATTAGTCATCTAACTGCATGAAATCCTAATTCTTTAATAAAAAATTTACTATTAAAAAAATAATACAAAAAAAATGCAAAACAGTATAATTACTGATTTGCACTATATATCCTAATTTTAGTTGTTATGATGGTGCCCAGACGCGGAATCGAACCACGGACACAGGGATTTTCAGTCCCTTGCTCTACCGACTGAGCTATCTGGGCATAAATGGCGGAAGTGACGAGACTCGAACTCGCGACATCTTGCGTGACAGGCAAGCACTCTAACCAACTGAGCTACACCTCCATAAAAATGGTGGTCACAATTGGGCTCGAACCAATGACCCCCTGCTTGTAAGGCAGGTGCTCTCCCAACTGAGCTATGCGACCACATTAATTTTATTACTTAATAAGTATAACATATATTTACAAATATTTCAACTCTTTTTTTAAAATTTTTATTATTATTCTACTTTTTTTAAATTCAGACCATTAAATCCTTAAAAAATCATTCTTTTTGCAACTTTATACTAAACCTCATTTAAAAAATAGAGATTATTTTTTACTTATTTTCTAACAAGGGGTCAAAATCCCTTGTGTTGCAAAAGTTATACAAAACTATTGTTTCAAGCGGGAATAGTATTAAAATATCATAGACTGCATAATATATTTCAAAAAATATAAAAACTCATGATAGTTTCATATTAAAATGTTATTAATCACAAAAACATTAATGAAAGGAAATATATCATGAGTTATGAGTATTTTACCATAAATGTAAGAAATAAACTAGAAGTTCTGCTAAAAGAAAATTACAGAATTTCTAAAATTGCTCAAATCCTTAATTTATTAATAAGGATTTATTATTAGATTTTAATTAATAATTATATATAAAATATCAAATATTCTTATTGAAAAATATCAATTAATATTAATAAAATCTTTCCATTTTAACATTTCCCTTTAAAAAATTTTATTTTTTATTAATTGCTCCAATTATCCAAAGTAAAATGCATGCTCCTACTACAGATACTAAAACACTATGAAAATTGAATCCTGTTACTTTTTGATGCCCAAAAAAATTAAAGACTACTCCACCAATAAAGGCACCAATGATTCCTGTCACTATATTAGCCATTATTCCCATTGAAGCATTTTTATTCATTATCATGCTAGCTATCCAGCCAGAAAGACCACCAAGTATTAACCAAGCTATTATTCCCATAATTTCCTCCTATTTTTTTTCTTTTTAAAGATTTTTTTTAATATATCCCAATAACTTAAGGCAATATTTACTATACTTATAAAACCATTAACATTTTTTTTAATGCCAGCACTTTTATCAATAAAGTTGCTAGCAATAGATTTACTTGATTCTGCAACGCTAGAAGAAACATTTTTAATGTTTTCTAAAGTTAAAGATACATTACCAGAAGTATTAACAATATCTTTTTTAGAAGCTTTTAATATATCATTAACATTTTCCACTAATACATTTATTTTTTTTAAATTATTATTTGTATTTTCTAATATTTTTTCACTATTTTTTACTAAACTAGGAATCTGAGCAATACTTGTTTCTAATTGTTCCTTATTTTTTTGTAGTAAAGAATTTATTTTTGAGATAACAGAAATAAGTTTTATTAATGTTATAAAAAATAATATAAAAAGTATTGCAAGTGAAACATTTAGAAGAATTTTGAAAATTAAATATAAATTTATTGTTACCATATTTCCTCCTAGTTTCTTACTATTTTTTTATTTCTTCTTTCACATCTTCTACTTTATCTTCAAAATCATCAATTTTTTCTGGAATAGTTTTAGTTTTGATTTCATCATATTTCTCAGCAATAGCTTCTTTCATATCAGAAGTTTTATCTTTAATATAATTTTTTGCATTATTAAGATTTTTACCTACATAATTAAGCCCTTCCTTAGTTGCATTTGAAATATCTTTTCTAGTTTCTTTTCCTGATTTTTTAGCAAATAGCACACCTAATGTAAATCCAGCACCTATACTAGCAAGAAATTTCAATGAATCAATTACTTGCTCATTCCTAATTGCTCTTTCTCTTTCAAGACGTTTTTCTTCAAAGTAATTTATTAATCCCATATTCTTACCTCCTAAAGTTATTATTTCATAAATATTAAAAAAATATAATATTATTGATAATCATATTATACCTTATTTTTTTACAATAAGCAACTAAATATTTTTATAATGCACGGCAAACACATCAGTATTTTAAACTATTTCCCTATACTTCTCTATTTTTTTAATAAAACCCTATATCTCAATATTTCCTTGCATCTAACAATATGACATATCTTTTATCCTTCTACTGGATTTCTTTCTAAATGGCAGATCTTAAATATTAATACTGCCAATTTCCTTAGAATATTTATTGATTTTAATTTCTTATATTTTTGCATTACTTTTTGACAAGGGGTCTTGACCCCCTTGCTGCTATAAACATTAGTTATTACTTAATTTTTAATAATTTATTTTAGATAAACACTTTTAGTCTTTTTCATATTTAAGTTTAAATACTAATTTTACCAGTAAATTTCCCGTCCATACTTCCCAAAAGCCGATAAAATTCTTCCTTCATCATTTGTCTTAATTTGATAAAATTCTACTCTTTTTTTAAATGTCTTATTTACTTCCTTTACCAATTCCCTAAAATCAAGCCTGCTATTAGCTGTAAAATAAAATATTAACTTACCTTCATCAAATGTATATTCTCCAATAACAAGATTCATTTCAGGAAGCAGTCTTTTTACAATTTTTTTACATTTAAAATATGCTTCATCTGCTTTTTTATCTAAAACTGCTAATTTTTCTATTTCTCCTTCTGACAATTTTCGTTTTACTTCCCTAATTTTTAAATCATCTTGATCATTATTTCCTCTATTTAATGCGATTCCGAGAACTATGCCTATTTGTTCTCCACGAATTGTATCTACAAGAACATAATCTCCCTTTTTATAATCTTCTGAATCGCTTATTATAAACGGATAAACTTTTTTTGTTTTCCTAAACTTTATATTTATTATCTTCATAAAATCCCACCTTCTAAAAAACTGAAATACCCCTTTTCACTTATTATCAAATGATCCAGTAACCGTATTTCTATATTCTCAAAAACTTCCTTTACCTTTCTTGTCAGTAAAATATCAGATTCTGACGGTTTTAATGAACCTGATGGATGATTATGCACTAAAATTACTCCTTTTGCATTATACTCTAAAATTTTTTTTACCAATTCCCTAATATAAACCGTACTTCTATCAATTGTTCCAAAAAAAAGTTCCTCTTCTCGCAACAATTCATTTTGCGTATTTAAAAACAATACTTTGAATACTTCAATATCCCTATTTAAAAGAGAAAATTCAAGATAATTCAGCAGTTTAAGATTACTTGAAAGTACAATTCGCTCATTACATACTTTTTTATACAATTCACCTTCTATTATTTCAAATAAAAGTTTAAAAAATACAACTGCCCTTTCAGTTATGTATTTATTTTTTTTCAGTTCTTCTTCCGACTGCTTTAAAATCGTATACAAATCCCGATATTTCTCCAAAAGTTCCTTTGCAATTCCTCTGCAATTTTTCCTAGTAACCGTATAAGTAAGCAACAGTTCCAAAATTTCGCAATCTGTGAAACCTTTTGCCCCTGTTGACAAAAAACGCTGCCTTAGTTTTTCTCGATGTCCTTTTTCTTTTTCTTCATCTAGCATTTGTTCAAAATCTGTTTTTTCATTATTTTTATCTCTATTATCCCTCTTCATTTTCCCCCCAGAAAATATCAATAATACAAGCCAAGTTTTTTAAAACATCTTGCTTTTACTCAAATAGTTTACCATAAAACTAAAAAAATGACAAACTAAATTGGATGTATGACGGAGTAAATTATTTAGGAGCAAATTAAAAATTATATTTTATTTATCGTTTGATCTCTTACTAAAAGAAATTTATAACAACTCTATTGTTTAATGAGAAAATATGAGTTTCTCATATTACTAAAATAATATTTTTTTAACAGGGAATCTCTAGTCTATAAAATTTTTGTGTATAATAAAACTGATTTAAAAACGCAAAAGCCATGACTATCTTACTAAAACTCTAAATTTATATGATTTTTAATAGCTTAATTTTGAATAGATTCGAGTATACTGTCAAAAAATTCCTTATGCTCAATATAAAAATACTCTGACAGTAAATACTTTATTTAAAAATCTATATGAATAAAAATTATGTCCCTAAAATTTTTACTTTATCATTAAAGGCAAAAAATTTTGAAATATAGAAAAATTATGGTAAAATTTATCAAAGGCTTTTCTTTAAAATAATGCAATAAAAGAGGTCATTAAGTACATCTAATAAAAAATAGCAAAGGAGGAATTATTTATGAAAAAAATATTATTATTTTTAACAATTTTCAGTATGTTATTATCAACTGGTATTATTTCAGCAGAATCAACTATCACATTAAAAACTGAAAAAATAAAGTATCCTAGAGGAATAAGAAATGTAACATCAGTAACAGAAGTTTTTGGAACAGGACAACAAATTACACATATTATTTTAGAATTTAATGAAAAGGTAGTAAATTCGCAATTAACCAAAAATACTTTTACAGTATCGGATAGAACTGTTGAAAAAATTTATTCAAATGATCGACCAGAAAGGACTGACATTGTAAAAGATGGAAGATATGTCATTATCGAATTAAATCCAAAAGATAATGGAGCTTCTCTTCGCCTAGAAGGAAATGATGAAGTAGGATTTCAAATGAAAAAGGCAACTTCCAAAATAACTCAAAAGGAAGATATTTTGTTTACAAATGGTAAAAAATTAGAAAAAAGTATTGCAATACTTGAAAATAATAAAATCAGAAATCTAATTGTGGAAAACTTTAAGCAATTTGTATACAAGGATCCAAAAACTGGAACAAGTGTGAAGTATAATCTTTATATTCCAAAAAATTATGACAAAAATAAAAAATATCCGCTTGTGCTGTTTATGCACGATATGGGAGTTTTAAGTGAAGACACAAAAACTACTTTACTTCAGGGAAATGGTGCAATTTCATTTGCAACTCCTGAAGAACAAGCAAGACACGAGGCATTTGTACTAGCTCCTCAATATTCAAGACAAGTAGTAGACGACAATGGAGATATTACAAGTGATTTGGATGCAACTGTAAATTTGATAAGAGATTACTTACTTTTAAAATACAGCATTGATGAAAAAAAATTATATGCAACAGGGCAATCAATGGGGGGAATGATGGCTATTGTCATGAACTATAAATATCCAGAATTATTTGCCGCTTCATATTTAGTAGCTTGCCAATGGGATCCAAAAGAAGTATCTACTATGGCGAAAAACAATTTATGGATAACAGTTTCAACTGGCGATGTAAAAGCCTATCCAGGAATGAATGCAATTACAAGTGAACTTATAAAAAGAGGGGCAGCAGTAGCCAAAGACACTTGGAGAGCTGATTATACAGATGCACAATTTCTAGAAGGTGCACGAAAGGTTATTGCCCAAAAGTCAAATATAAAATACACAACACTTGAAAAAGGCACAAATCCATATTTGCCAAAAGATGCCAATCCAGGTTCAGAACACTCTGGAACTTGGAAAGTAGCCTATAACATACCTGGAATAAAAGATTGGATGTTTTTACAAGCAAAACAATGAAAAGCACTAAGAAATTTTAAGTAAAAATAATAAGAAAAGAAAAAAAATAAAAAAGAAACAAGAAAGGAGAAATTTTGACTTTTAGTTATTTTAGTCCTATTCACATAGAAACTTTTGTAGTATCAACTTTAATTTGTATATTTTTATTTTACATTCCAAAAATTTTTAAAAATATAGATATAAAAAAATATTCAACATTTTTAGGTTATTTTTTACTAATATTTAAAATAATCGACTCAATTTACAGGTTAATGTATCAAAATGAGCCTATAACCAACGTTACGCCAATACATCTTTGCAACTTTGCAGCAATTTTTGCAGGATTATATTTGATTTTCAGAACAAAATTTTTATATAATGTAGTCTATTATTTAACTTTCGGCCCAGTTTTAGCATTAATTTTACCTGGAATAATCTATTATCATGACAATTATTACGTATATATTTTTATGATAATGCACGCACTTATAGTATTTACAGCTTTTTTTGGATATACTTATTTGCATGAAAAACCTTCAAAAAAAGGACTTATTCAGTCAGTAATTACATTACTTGCCATATTTTTATATGCATTTATCTACAATCATATTTTCAAAGGAATAAATGCAATGTTTTTAAAAAGTCATATCATTTCACAAGTAAGTTTTATAAAACCAATTTGGATATATGATATTGTTTTAATATTGACAATGATTTTTTTACAATTTTTACTGTATCTTCCAATTATGAAAGAAAGTAATAAAAAAATTAAGAAGTGAAAAAATTAAGAAGAAAGAAAAAGTACACCACTGATATTAGTATTATTCTGTATATATGATTTTAGTAATTAGGTGTACTTTTTTAGTAAAAATATTATTCAGCTTCAGTATGAGCTGCCTTTTCCTGTTCAAATTTTTCTAAAACAACTTTTGTTATTTCAGAACGAAGTTCAGGCTTTATTGGATGAACTATATCTTTGAATTCTCCATTTGGCATTCTTCTCGATGGCATTGCCACAAAAAGTCCATTTTGCCCTTCAATTATTTTTAATCCGTGAATGACAAAACTCTCATCAAATGTGATATCAGCATAAGCCTTCAATCTCTCGATATTTTCTGTCTGTTTTCCAATTCTAATACGAATATCAGTTACTTTCATAAATCTTCTCCTTGTTTTATAGTTTTATTTTTCATTACAATTATACCTTATTTATTGTAAAAAACAAGAGAAAAAATGATAAAGATATCACATTTACTCAATTTATTTAAGATAACTTTAAAAACAAATTATCCAATTATTTCTATATATTCATCAATAAATTCTTTTTTTAAACTTTCAGGCGGTAAATCTAGCACTTTTACCTTTATATTTTTATTAAAATACTTTATTTCAAAAATATCGCCTTTTTTCACATCATAAGAAGATTTTTTAGGATCTCCGTTTATAACGATATTTCCATTATCTGCAAGCTCCTTTGCTACAGTTCTTCTTTTTATAATTCTTGTTACCTTTAAAAATTTATCTAAACGCATTTTTTATTTTACTCCTAAATTTCCATTATTTTATATTTTTCATCCCTTCATACCATGCTGTATTTGTTTCTACAAATCCAACATTGTCATTTTCCTTTAGGAACAATCCTCTTACTTTACTCTTTTTATTACTGAAAATATGTGGATTATCAGTTGTTGACTTAGCCATTAGAGCCTTTTTTATCTTTTCTTGATCTTCCTTTGATAAAGTTCTTGTATTAAATACAATTGGTCCATTATAAACAGGAATTGATTTTATAACTGTAAAACTTTTCCCTGCAAATTCTCCAAATGGTGCAACTGCTCCTTTTTTAACTTTATATGTAGCCCCTGAATTAAAGTCTTTTCCAGCAACTAATTCATATATTGTAAATGATTTTGGAATAGCAAATGTCGCAACATCAACATCCCCTTTAAATAACATAACTTGAGTTCCAGGATGTGAATTTCCAAACATAACTTTTGAAAACACCTTATTTCCCAATAATTCGTCTGTATTTTTTAGTCCAAATTCCTTTACAATTACCTCTCCAGGCACTTTAAATCCAGATGTAGAACTATTTGTAACAAATCCTATTGATTTGCCTTTAATCTTTTTCAGGTCAAACCCATCTCCAGAACGGTATTTATCGGCATCTTCTCCTCTTACTGCGATAAAGCTGTAATAAAGGGCATCTTTTAACGTTCCACTTTCTCCTGAATTTGTCAGCACAGCTTCAATATCCTTTGTACGCTTTCTAGCATTCAAATATGCTTCTGCTCCAATATATGCAATTTGTGATTGCCCAGAAACAATATTTTCCACCGTAATATTATAATCAGTTGTCGTAACAATCTCAACCTTTTTACCAGTCGCTTCCTGCACAATCCGTGCAAATTCTTCCCTTGATTTCTTCAACGAATCATTAGTTTCATTTGGCAAAAACACAATTTTAATTGTATCATTCTTTTTCCCGCAACTAATTGCAAATAAAAAAACTATTACCAGTAACAAACTTCTCAAAATATTTTTTTTCATAATACCTCCATCATAAAATAATCTAAAATTTTTTATATTATAACATTTGTTATTTTCATAGTCAATTCTAAAAATTTTTAAAATAAAAAAACAATTTACCAAATATATAATACTAAACTTCGTTTAAAAATAGAAGTTGTATTTTATATTATTTGCTAATATGGAGCCTTGACCCCCTTGCAAATAATTTTATAACCAGTCCTCTGTTTAAATGAAAAATCGTATAAAAATTTAAAAAATAATTTTTTCAAAAACCTCTCCAATCGAAAAACTTCTAATCACAATTTTCCCATTTTCATCTTGTTTTACTAATACTTCAATTTCTCCATTTTCATTGATATCTCGTACAACTCCTGAAACAGCTTCATTTCCAAATTTTAATTCTATTTCCTTATTTTTCAAATAATTTATTTCATTTATTTCAGTTAAAATATCTTCCCACAATCCATTTTCCAAATTTTCACACAATATTTGAAATTCAAAAACAATATTTTTTACAATTTCATCAATTTCATATTTTTTATTTGTTGCTTGTGTCAATGAAATAGCTTTATTTTTTAAAGTTCCAGGCAATATATTGTTGACATTTATCCCAATTCCAACAATATAGACATCATCTATTTTTTCCATCAAAATCCCGCACAATTTCTTATTTTCCAAATAAATATCATTTGTCCACTTAAATTTATATTCTAAATTTTCAATTCCCTTTAATCCCCTTATTGTCGCAAGTCCAGCAATTAAAGGCAATTTCAAATAATCCTCAATTTTCCAGTTTTCCCTTTCCTTCAAAAAAAAGCTAAAAATAGCCATTCCTTCCATAGAAATCCAGTCATTCCGCCTACGTGCCCTCCCATGAGTCTGATTTTTAGCACAAATAACATCAAATTCCTCATAATTTTTATGATTTCTTTCCAAATAATCATTTGTTGAATCCAATTCATTAAATTTATATAGATTTATATTTTTTTTCATTTTTTCTCCTTTATTATGAATTTAGTTATTTTTAAAAATCTAAAAATCAAAATAAATATAGCATTTATGTAATTTTATTTCCCCTATTTCTCAACTCCTGACAAGGAATCTTAGCTCTTTGTAGTTATAGATACTGCTGTTATTCAATATTTATTACTTCTACAATTGCCTATATTATGAATTAAAAAAACACTCCCATTAAATGCAATACTTCAAAATTAATGAGAGCCGTAATTTATCTAAATATTATTAAAAGAGTTCCCGCTGCTACAGCCGATCCAATTACACCAGCTATATTTGGTCCCATTGCATGCATTAGCAAAAAGTTTTTGGGATTTTCAGATTGTCCTATTTTTTGAACAACTCTTGCCGCCATCGGCACTGCAGAAACTCCCGCTGCTCCAATCATTGGATTTACTTTTCCTTTTGTAAATTTATACATTATTTTTCCAAACAGTACTCCTCCCACTGTTCCAAAAGAAAATGCAATTAATCCAAGAATAATAATTTTTATTGTTACAAGACTTAAAAAACGTTCTCCATCAGCAGTCGCTCCAACTGTCATTCCAAGCACAATTGTAATACAGTATAACATAGCCCCTCTTACATGTTCAACTAAATTTGAAACTATGCCAACTTCCTTTATAAGATTTCCAAGCATTAACATTCCAATTAACGGAGCTGATGATGGAACTAGAAGAATAACTACGATTGTTACTGCAATTGGAAAAATTATTTTTTCCCTCTGGCTTACATATCTAAGCTGCTTCATTTCAACCATTCTTTCCTTTTTAGTTGTTAATAATTTTATAATTGGCGGCTGAATTACAGGTACAAGAGCCATATAGGAATAAGCTGCAATGGCAATTGAGCCCAGTAAATGTGGTGCCAGCTTTGTCGTCAAGTAAATAGCAGTTGGTCCGTCAGCTCCTCCAATAATTCCAATTGAAGCCGCTTCTTTTCCTGTCAATCCCAGTGAAATCGCTCCAAGAAATGCCACAAAAATTCCAAGCTGTGCAGCCGCTCCCAGTAAAAGGCTTTTCGGATTTGCAATAAGCGGTCCAAAATCAGTACTTGCCCCTATCGCCAAGAATATTAATGGCGGATAAATTCCCAATTTTACTCCTTGATACAAATAGTAAAGAAGTCCGCCTTTTTCCATAAGTCCTTCATTTGCCACAGCAGGTAAGTTTGCAAGTAACATTCCAAAGGAAATTGGGAGCAGCAAATAAGGTTCATATTGTTTTTTTATTGCTAAGTATAGTAAAATTAGGGAAATTATTATCATGATTAACTGCCTTCCAGTTATCATAGATATTCCTGTTGTCCCGTAAAGAATCTTTAGTAGTTCCATTTGAAAACCATTCCTTTCCTTAGGTTTTTAGTAATATTTGGATTTAAAGCAATTTAGGATAATACAGCTAAAATATCATCGGTATTTACTTTATCCCCTTTTGTCACTTTAATCACATCTATAACTCCATCGCAAGGTGCTACAATTGGATTTTCCATTTTCATTGCTTCTAAAATAACGATTTCATCTCCAGCTTTTACTTTTTCTCCAATTTTTACTTTAATATCCACAACAAGTCCTTGCATAGGAGCTTTTACTACTTGACTTCTTCCAGTTCCCCCTTGTAAAGAACGATTTTCATTTTTATCTATTTTTTGTTTATTGTTTGAATCAGCTGAAGTTTCAATTGCCCCATTTTTTTCTGTAATTTCTTCCACTTCCACTTCATAAACTTTTTCTCCAATTCTGATTTTATACAGTTTAATCATATTTGTCATGCCCCTTTATATTTTTAGATTTTATTCTATTTCCCTAATACTCCTTATTTTTATACGGCTATTTTTATTATCCCCAGCCGCTTCAATCAGAGCCGCCATCATTGCTGCCATCATAGTCTCATCTTTTATTTTTTCCATACTAAATTTTTCTCTTTTATCTAATTCCTTTTCACTACTTAATTTTTCTGACTTCTCCAAAATTTTGTTATCATTTGTTTTTTTATTATCTTCATTTTCCCCTTCAAAGTTTGAAAAATATTTAAAAAATGATAACATAAATGAAATTAAAAATAATATAAAAAAAACGATTAACATACTTACAACTGAAATATAAATTGCATCTGCAAATGTTACAGCTGAATTTCCAAATAAAATGCTTTTCATATTTTAATTATTCCTTTCATTTTTTATAAACAATCACACAAAAATAATTTCAATTACTAAATTCAAACATTTATTCAAAATTATTTATAGTAAAATTGTATAAAACCGAACTGAAAATTACAACTATTTTATTCAAAAGTTAGTTTGCTTAATTTTCACAAGTTCGATTTTAATAGGC
This sequence comes from Leptotrichia shahii, assembly GCF_008327825.1. Taxonomy (NCBI): domain Bacteria; kingdom Fusobacteriati; phylum Fusobacteriota; class Fusobacteriia; order Fusobacteriales; family Leptotrichiaceae; genus Leptotrichia; species Leptotrichia shahii. Next base: position 2,009,549 of record NZ_AP019827.1, read on the forward strand.
TCAGGTATATTTTTTATTATTTTATTTTATAGTAACTGTCAAATTTTTCTCTATGTGAAAGTTTCATTTTATTTCTAAGATGAACCATATCACTTACAATTTTTTCTTCTACATGAGTTAATTTATCCCAATCTATAAGGTTTTCCTCATCACGAGTCTTGTTTATTTCTGTATCAAGTTCTGATATTTTTTTAAGCAATGTTTTTTTATTCCAAGCAGTATTTTCATACCATTCTGTTATTTCCTTTAATTTTTTTTTGAAATAATCTATATCTAAATTCATTTTACACCTCTCCTTAAGTTGCTAAATCTACTTTAGAATCAAGATAATAAAACCCGTCTTACTAAAAGCCTAATTTTAAATCCCGATTTTAAAGAAGTTTTACACCACAGCTAAAAAAATCATCAATTTACCACATCCTAATTTTTTAAAAAATCACTTCAATATTTTGAATACTTATTTCATCTTTTGATTTTTTTTGTTTCTCTGTTTTCTTCAAATCTTTCATTTCATACTTTTCCTTCAAATAATTTTTGGAAATTTGTGGAAAACATGCATAAGTTAGCACATCTTCATCAGACTTTGCTAAATTTCCAATTTCATTTTTTATCGTATCATATTCATTTTGCAGCAAATCAGCTGGTCTTCCAGTAAATACTTCATCATTTCCAATTATAATCGACTTGATTTCATTAGAAATTTTTACAGGTGATTTTCCATACATTCCCTTTACATAATCTTTAATTTCCTTTGGAATCATCTTGTATCTTTGCTCTGTCAAAACATTAAATACCGACTGTGTCCCGACCATTTGGCTCATTGGAGTTACTAGTGGCGGATAACCCAAATCTTTTCTCACTTTTGGAATTTCACGAAGCACATCCTCATATTTATCTTCCGCTCCCTGTGCCTTTAATTGTGACAGAAGATTTGAAAGCATTCCTCCTGGCAGCTGATATTCCACAATACTCGGTTCTATCATGAGAGCCTTTGGATTTAATGTTCCATTATCAATATATTTTTTTCTTATCGGCTTAAAATATTCTGCAATTTTCTTTAGGAGTTCCAAATTCAGCTCTGTATCGTATTTTGAATTTTGCAAAGCTCTAACAAGTGATTCTGTAGGCGGTTGTGAAGTTCCACCTCCAAAAGGAGAAATTGCCGTATCTACAATATCTACTCCAGCCTCGATTGCCTTTAATACACTCATTCCAGCAAGTCCCGCCGTTGCATGGGTATGCAGTTCAAGCGGAACTTTCAAAATACTTTTCAGCTCGCCCACAAGCTCATAAGCCACACCTGGTAGCAAAATTCCAGACATATCCTTTATAGCAATGGAATCTGCCCCCATACTTTCCATTTCCAAAGCTAGTTTTTTATAATATTCAATCGTATGGACTGGGCTAATTGTATAGCAAATAGCAAGCTGACTATGTCCCCCATATTTTTTAGTACTTTCAGATGCCTGTCTTATATTTCTCGTATCATTCAAAGCATCAAATGTCCTAATAATGTCAATTCCATTTTTTATTGAAAGCTCAACAAATTTATCCACAATATCATCTGCATAATGCCGATAACCAAGCAAATTTTGCCCTCTTAAAAGCATTTGCAGCTTAGTATTTTTAACCCTTTTCCTAATTTCCCGCAGTCTTTCCCACGGATCTTCATGTAAAAATCTAATTTCCGCATCATAAGTTGCACCGCCCCAGACTTCCATTGCATAATATCCGACTTTATCCATAGTTTCTATTATTGGAAGCATTTCAGCAGTTGTCATTCTTGTTGCCATAAGTGACTGATGTCCATCTCTTAGCGATGTTTCTGTTATTTTTACCTTTCCCATAAAAAACCTCCCTATTTTAAAGTTATCATAAAATAAAAAGTTAATCTATTCAAAATAAGATGGTCCAGCATTTACAATATGTTCCGGCATATTTGGATATTTTTCAGAAAAATTTTTTCTAAACATTTTGGCAAGTTTTTTAGCCGCTGCTTCATAGGCTTCCTTATTTGCCCACGTGTCTATTGGATTTAACAATTCACTTGGAACATTTGGACAATATTGCGGAATTTCCAAGTTGAAAATATCATCGTGTCTGTATTCCACTTCATCCAAATCACCATTTAACGCTGCCGTTACCATCGCCCTTGTATATATTAAGTTCATACGATTTCCAACACCGTAAGGTCCGCCAGACCATCCTGTATTTATTAAAAATACTTTTGTTCTGTGAAGATCTATCTTTTTACCTAGCATTTCTGCATAAACTGACGGATCAAGCGGCATAAACGGTTCTCCAAAGCAAGTTGAGAATGTAGGCTGTGGCTCAGTTATTCCACGTTCAGTTCCAGCCAGCTTAGAAGTAAATCCTGTTACAAAATGATAAATTGCTGCATCTCTCGAAAGTCTTGAAACAGGCGGCAAAACACCAAATGCATCTGCAGTCAAAAATATTACAACATTTGGGATTCCTCCAATTCCGGGAATTTGTGCATTTTTTATATGACTAATTGGATACCCGACTCTTGTATTTTCAGTCAAGCTCTTGTCATAAAAGTCAAATTCACGTGTACTCGGATTCATTACAACATTTTCCACAAGACTTCCAAATTTTATCGCATTATAAATATCAGGCTCATGTTCTGGATCAAGATTTATACATTTTGCATAACATCCTCCTTCAAAGTTGAAAATACTGTGATCAGACCATCCGTGTTCATCATCTCCAATCAATTTACGGTTAGGATCTGTCGAAAGTGTAGTTTTTCCAGTTCCTGAAAGCCCAAAAAATATAGCAGTTTGTCCAGTATTTGGATCCATATTGGCAGAACAGTGCATAGGTAATACATCCATTTCAGGCATTACAAAGTTCATTATCGAAAATACGCTTTTCTTTATTTCTCCCGAATATTCTGTTCCGCAAATAATTCCAACTTTTGCTTCATAATTAATAATTATCGCAGCTGACGAATTTATTCCATCAATTTTTGCATTGCATTTAAATCCTGGAGCTGCAATTATTGTAAAGTCAGCATGTCCATAATCCTTTAATTCTTCCTCTGTTGGACGGATTAAAAGCTGATGAATAAACAAATTTTGACTGGCACGTTCATTTATTATTCTAAATTTTTTTCGGCAAGCTGGATCTGCTCCCGCCATTCCATCAAATATGTATATTTCCCGATTTTGCAAATATGCAATTAATTTATTATAAATAGAATCAAATTTTTCCTTTTCAATAGGCTTATTTACATTTCCCCAAGCAATTTTTTCATGAATTCCTGCGGTATCAACAATATACTTATCCTTAGGCGAACGTCCTGTATATTTTCCTGTCGTCACAACTAAAGCTCCACTGCTTGACAATGTTCCTTCCCCTCTTTTTAACGCATGTTCAACAAGTTCCGCAGGTGTCAAATTTCTATAAATTTGAGCTACATTTACTATTCCTAATTTTTCCAAATCTTTTGTCACTTTTTTCATAATACTCCCTCCGTATTTACAAAATTCATAATCATTTGTAAAAATAAATATACTCAACAAATCAATACTTTTTATTTTAAAAAGTACCAATATTCCTTAAATTTTCCATCCATTACTTTTACAATCATCTATCATAAAATTTAGAAATTTAAATCAGTAAAACAAAAAATTCCCTACTTTTTATGTAGGGAAACGCAAAAAATTTTTAATTTTAAAAAATAATTTTTAAATATCTCAGATTTTGGATTTGTTTGAGTTATGTTAAATTTATAATAATATTTTTATCAAAAATAAATAAAACCTTTATATATTGAATTCTAAAAACAGTTTACATTTTATGCAAATATATACGAAAAAATTACAATTTTATAGTCAATAATTTTTTTAAAATGTACTTTAGAAACCTAATTATGGTAACTTCCAATACATAATTCCATATTATTTTACACTATATAATTGCTTAAAATCATATTCAACATTATCTTTTCCCTACATTAATATTATCCCACATTTTTTCTAAAAGTCAATATTTTTTTTAAAATTCTAATTAAAAGAATACTCTATGAAAAATTAAATTTTTTATAAAGATATACTGTAATGTGAATTAAAAATACCTACAGTTCTTCAAACATCAATCTATTCGAGAATTATCAGAAACTTCGCTAAATAATTCTTCATAAATGTTTTTGTCCTGATTTTTTATAAAATAAATTTGAATAACAACCATATATTGTGGTATAATACTAGCAAGCTATAAACATAAATGGAGAGAAAATGATAAAATTAATTTTGCTGGATGTAGATGGGACACTTACCGATGGTGGAATTTATCTCGGAAATAGTGGTGAAGAATTAAAAAAATTTAATGTAAAAGATGGCTATGCCATCGTAAATGCGCAAAAATTAGGTATTGAATTTGGAATTATTACAGGCGGGAAATCAGAATTGCTAAAAAGACGTGCTGAAAAACTAAAAATAAAATACCTTTTTCAAGGAATCTCTGAAAAAACTCTAATGCTTGATGAGATTATAAATCAGACAGGACTAAAAGAAAACGAAATAGCCTATATGGGCGATGATTTAAATGACATGGCAATTATAAAGAGAGTTGGATTTTCTGGAACTCCGCTAGATGGAGCAAATGAAATAAAATCAATCGCTGATTTTATCTCTATAAAAAATGGTGGCGAAGGAGCAGTACGTGAATTTATAGAAGCTATCTTAAAAAAAGAAAATTTATTTCAAAAATTTTTAACAATCATAAAATAGATTACATTTTTTTATTAAATAAAACCTTAAATATTCATATTTGAGATTTTTTTATAATTTATATTTATAGATTATTTTTATGAGTAATTATTTTTTCTTAATTAATTTTTTTAACGTAAGGGCGTCAAATGCCACGCCCTTATAACCCAGCTTACGCAAAACTTTCTCAATAAAGAAATTTTGCCTGATATTTGTTTTAATTAAATAATCTGTTGTAATTGAATTAGAATGTCGTGATTTTTTTGGAATAAAATTGACTGCTTGAGTTTTTTCAAACTTTTTAAATTGTAATTAGTTTAAAAAGTTTATAAGAACTTTTATTAAAAAGCGAGTTTCAATTCCATTTCAAAAAAATTCTTAGACAAGCGGGGATTGTAAAGGGGATGGCGACTGATCCCCTTTACGTTTAGAAAAAAGAAAAATATTAAAAAAAAGAAAAATAATATCAATAAAAATAACTTTTGTTAATTTTAAATAAAATTCTTTAAGATGAATACTTTAGGAAATAAGCTTAAAATGGATTTATTAATAAATAAAAAATAATTAGAAAATATTAAAAATTATTTTTAGGAGGAAATAATGGCAATAAAATATTTAGATGCCAAAAGGCTAAAATTAGTGTTTATTGGCGGTGGAAAATGGGTTACAAAACATGAGGAGCTTTTAAATGAACTGAATGTATATCCAGTTCCTGATGGAGATACTGGAAGCAATATGTCAATGACATTAAATTCGATGATAAATGATCTGGAAGAAAAGACAGATGAAAAAATAAAAATGCCTCAACTTATAGATGTAGTTGAAGAGGCTGTATTAATGGGAGCTCGTGGAAATTCTGGGACAATTTTGTCACAAGTAATTACAGGGTTTTTAAGAGGGATTGGTGAAAAAGTTAAGCTATTACCAAAAGATGTAGCTGAGGCTCTTGTAAGTGCAAAGGAAACTGCATATAATGCTGTAAGTGAACCTATTGAAGGAACAATGTTGACAGTTATTAGAAAAATTTCTGAAAAGGCTACGGAATGTGCTGAAAAATTTGAAGATTTAGTAGCATTTTTAAAGGAAATCGTAGAGGCTGGGAAAACAGCTGTGGACGAAACACCTGAAATGCTTCCAAAATTGAAAGAAGCTGGAGTGGTTGATGCTGGTGGAAAAGGTTTATTTTTCTTTTTTGAAGGGTTTTATAAGGTTACAACTGAATTGAACCTGCTAGCTGAATTACAAAAGGCTCAAGTTAAAGAAAACGAATTTGATAAAACAATTGCAAATATTGATCACGATCCTGAAAGCATACATTTCCAATATTGTACAGAATTTATCATTCTAAATGGTAACTTTGATACAAATGAATATAAAAAACGTGTATTAGAATTAGGAGATTCTGCAGTGTTTGCACAAACTTCTAAAAAATTTAAGACCCACATCCATACAAATCACCCTGGAAAAGCAATGGAGATTGCGTTGGAATATGGGCCGCTGGAAAAAATGAAAGTGGAAAATATGAAACTGCAGCATGATAATTTACAAATTTTCAGCGAAAAGGATGAAGCAAAAATTTTTGCAAATAAAAAAATTGATAAGACAAAATCGGCATTTATAATTTTGGCAGATTCTGAGAACTTAAAGGATGAATTTTTAAAACTTGGTGCAGATGTCGTAATTTTAGGAGGACAAAGTAAAAATCCAAGCGTTCAGGAAATCTTGAATGCTATTGAAAAGACTGAAAAGGAAAATGTTTACATTCTTCCAAATAATAAAAATGTAATTACAACGGCAAAAATGGCAGCTGAAAAATCTAAAAAAACAGTAGTAGTTTTAAGTACAAAAACAATGCTTGACGGATATTATTTTCTAAAAAATAAAGATACTGATATTGATGAAGTTAAAGAGGCGGCTTCTAGAAATTATTCTGTGGAAATTACAAAAGCTGTAAGAGATACAAAAGTTGAAGATTTATCAATCGAAAAAGATGACTTTATTGGGCTTGTAAATGGAAAAATAAAATACGCAAAAAAATCATTAAAAGAAACAGCAGATGCAATATTAGATGACCTAATAACTAAAAACACAATAACTGCAGTTATTGTAAGCGGAAATGAAAAAGATGAAACTTCACAAAAAAGCATTGAAGACAAGTTAGCAGCATTAAAAACTACAATTATTAATGGAAATCAGGAAAATTACTATTATTATTTATATATTGAAAATAAAGATCCAAATATGCCTGAAATTGCTATTTTGACAGATTCTGTATCAGATTTGACAAATGAAGACATTGAAGGGCTTCCAATAAAAGTTGTGCCTTTAAAAATTGATATAAACGGAGAGCTTTACAAGGATGGAGTGGAAATTTCAAAATCAGAATTTTGGCATAAAATGTTAAATAACGATGCAAAAATCAAGACATCTCAGCCATCACCGCAAGACTTTTTAAACGCCTATAATAAGTTATTTGAAAAAGGATACAAAAAAATTATCTCAATCCATCCATCATCAAAATTAAGCGGAACAATACAAGCGGCAAAAGTTGGAAGAAGTCTTGCAAATAGAGAAAATGACATAGAATTAATCGACAGTTTAGGCGCTTCATTACTGCAAGGATTCCTTGTGCTGGGAGCAGCAGGAAAATCAGTAAGAGGTGAAAGTTTTACAGAAATTATTAACTGGATAAATAACTTTAGAACTAAAGGTAAACTTCTTATGATTATTCCAGACTTGAAATACCTTGAAAAAGGTGGAAGAATCGGAAAGGCAAGTTCGACAATAGCTGGAGCATTAAATATGAAACCTATTTTAACTGTAAATCAAGGGGAAGTTACAGTTGAGAAAAAAGTTCTTGGTGAACGCAATGCACAAAAATATATCGAAAAATATATTGAACGTGAAAGCAAAAAACAAAGTATTGTACTTATGAGCGGATGGGGGGGAACTCCAACTGAACTTGAAAATGTTGTAAGAATTTATTCTGAAGTGGAAAATAATCCAAAGATTAACCCATTGATATTGAATAGAGAAATTGGAGCGGTAATAGGAGCTCACGCAGGTCCAGTTTATGGAGTATTTATATTCCCAAGATTAAGTTAATTAATGTATAAAATTAAATTTTAAACATAATAATCAGAAAGAGGTACAGCTTTGAAATTTAAATTTTTTGATGAAATAAATTCAACAAATACATATTTACGACGACAATTAAGAATCGAAGAGTTTGAAGTAATCGTAGCCAAAAATCAGACAGATGGAAAAGGAAAAAGAGATAGTACATGGATTTCAAGCGAAGGCGCCGCTCTCTTTTCCTTTGCTATCGAAGACCGTTATGAACTAGATGAAAAAATTACAATTTTCACAGGATATATTGTTTATAAAGTATTAAAAAATTATATAGAAAATAAAGACAAACTAACTTTCAAATGGCCAAATGACATTTATTATGAAAATAAGAAAATATGTGGAATACTTTGTGAAAAAGTAAGAGATTATATAATAATCGGAATTGGAATAAATATAAATAACACCGATTTCGGAATATTCCGTGAAAAAGCTATTGCACTTGTGGAAATCACAGGAAAAAATCATTCAGTACAAAATATAATAGAAGAAATTGTAGAAACTTTTCAAAATGAACTCTATAGCTTAAACCGAGAATGGGAAGATATATTACAAATTATAAATGAGAATAGTTATTTAAAAGATAAAAAGATAATAATTCAGCAAAATGGGAAATTTTCTGGAAAAGAATACAAATTTTTGCGTGTAGACAGAAGAGGCAAAATTTCTCTAATCGCTAAAGGTGATAGTGATGAAATAAAATTTTCTTCGTTAGAATTTAAAGTTTTATAAAATATATTCAAACACGTTTAAAATTAGACTATTAAAATTATATAAACTTAAGGTTTTAGTCCGATTTTGAACAAGTTTTACTATAAAAAAATAAAAAGGAGTATCCTCTTAATTACAAAGGATATTCCTTATTTTTTACAACTCGCCATTTTTCTTCATTTCCTCAAGAAATCTATCAACTCCAGATTGCCATGCAGGAATCTTTTCTCCCAGCAAATTTTCTACCTTGCTAGAATTCAATTTTGAATAAGCTGGTCGTTTTGCAGGAAGATTAAAGTCATCTGTTTTAGCTTTTCCTAATGTTCCTTTCCAGCCAATTTTTTCCAAAACATACTTTGCCTGATCATATTTACTTGCAATTCCGTCATTTGTGATGTGATACAATCCAAATTTTTCAGTTTGGATTAGTTTCCAAGAAAACTCAGCTAAATCTGCCGAATAAGTTGGAACCGATACTTGGTCATCTACAATATTTAATTCATCTCTAGATTTACTCCAATTAATAACTTGCTTGTTAAAATTATTATTTGCTATTCCAAATACCCACGAAGTACGTATCACAAAAGACTTATCATATGTTTCCAAAACACCTTTTTCTCCTTGAGCCTTCGATTTTCCATACTCTGAGATTCCATTTGTCCTGTCATCCTCCACATAAGGAGAATTTTTCTTCCCATCAAATACAAAATCTGTTGAATAAGTAACAAAAACTGCCCCAATCTCTTTAGAAACCTCAGCCAATTTCTTTGGTGCTTCAGCATTCAACAACCAAACCTTTTTGTCAGTCTCAGCTTTATCTACATCATTGTATGCCGCACAGTTTATTATATGGGTAATTCCTTCATTTTCTTGAAAAAATTCTTTTAAATCTTCATCGTTTGTGATGTCTAATTCCTTGTAGTCTGTTGCGATATATTCAATATTTTTTTTATTGAATATTTTTTTGAAGTCGTGGCCTAGTTGGCCGTTTGAACCGGTTAGTAGTATTTTCATATTATTCCTCTAATTTTCTATATTTCACATTTAGTTAATTTTTTTAATATTCTTTTATCTTATCTCTTAATTCAGAATATCTATCTATTAATTGTTTTATTGTAGGTAATTCTCCTCTTGTTTTGTCAGTATAAACAATGTCATCTCCCAAAACTATGACACCCCTACAAATGTTTTAGCACAGCCAATTGCATGTCCTAAACCTAGTATGTTTTTTTGCTTTACATAATAAATATTTGCTAATTTTGAAATATCATTTATCACTTTTAATAAATCTTTTTTCCCTTTTTCTTCAAGCGTTTTTCCCAACTCAAAAGAATAATCAAAATAATTTTCTATTGAAGTTTTATTTCCTCCCATTATAATAAATATTTCTTCAATTCCTGAATCTACTAATTCTTCAACTAAATATTGTAATGCCGGTTTATCCGCTATTACTAACATTTCTTTAGGCTGTGCCTTTGTTGCTAGCAATACTCTTGTTCCTAATCTACAGCAGGTATCACTGACTTTCTTATTTTTTTCTTTCATAATTTTTTCTCCTAAATATAATATATTCCCTATTTTAAGTATACCATATTTTTTAATATTTGCGATTATCTTCTCATTTCCAAGATTATAATTTAGACTTTTATTCTCTTCCAACATTTTTTCCATATCCAAAATATGTACTCTTTCCAAATCATAAATATGAACAAAATCTCTTATACAAGTACCGTTTTTCGTTGGATAATTATCTCAAAATATTTTTATGTTCTCTCTTTTTTACGTTAGCTGTCTGTAAAATTAATAGAATCAAATGAGTTTTAGGAACATGACCTTCCCCAATTATTCCTTCCTTATCGCTCCCGCTTACATTAAAATATCTTAAAACAACATTTTTTAAGCTATAAGCTGTGTCATAATCTTCAAGTATTTTCTCTACCATTAATTTACTCTTACCATACGGATTAATTGGTAACTGCTGATGTTTGTCGTCTATTTTTTCTTTAACTGGTTCTCCAAAAATTGCTGCCGTAATATCTTCTGTTTCAAATACTTCTTTTAATTTTTCTCTATTTCTCAAATTACCTTTTATAAATTTTACATTCAATATCTCAGCTACTTCTTTATTTCCTTTTGATAAATTAACACAAATTATTCAATTATACCCACTTTTTTTAATACTTTTTATATGATTGATAATTCACTTCTAAAGTATCAAATAAAGTTTCATCTAAATCACATAAAATTAATTTATTTTTTTCAATTCTCATCACCATACATTTCCATAACATTAATATTTTAGACATTATTACTAACTGATTTGCCCCAAAAGCATCATTTGAATGAATATACCTACTCCTTTAAAATTATACCCTTTTATTGTTAAAAATAATGAAAACATATAATATGAAAAAAAATACAAAATCCACATTGATATTGTTAATAATACTATTTTTATTTTATTTATTTTTTTGAAGGTATCTTTAAAATTCCATCTTAATAATTATAATTTTTAGTTTCAAAGATTTACTCTATAATTCTCAAACATCAAATTTATATAATTTTGATAATTTATTATTAGAGTTTAAATTTTTTTTAAACTTAATTCTTAAAGTTGTATTACTATGGTTTAAGTTTTATATTTAGGAGGGCAAAATGAAAGTAATGAATAAAAATATGAGCATATCAAAATGTATGGATATTTGGTTAAAAAATGAACATAATTATATAAAGGAATCAACTTACTTTCTTTATTTGACAATTATTGAAAATCATTTGAAAACGTATTTTAAAAGAAGAAGAATGAATACAATCTCAAATAAGGATTTTCAGTCTTTTGTTTTGGATAAATTAAATTTTGGAAGATTAGATGGCAAGGGAGGACTATCAAAAAAAACTGTAAAAGATATGACAGTTGTGTTAAAGTCTGTATTAACATTTGCAATGAAGCATAAAATTATAGATAAGACAGAATTTGAATTTAAAATCCCTAGGAAGGAAAAGACTAGAAAAGTTGAAGTGTTTAATTTTGAAGAAAGAAAAAAAATTTGCAAGTATGTAAAAAATAATCTTTGTGACCAAACTTTGGGAATACTTATTTGTATATGTACTGGACTTAGAATAGGGGAAATATGTGCATTGAAGTGGGAGGATGTGAATTTACGAACTGAAGTTATTAGTGTTAATCATACGATTCAAAGGATATATATTAATACTGCTAGAAAAAGCAAAATTATCATTTCATCACCAAAAACAGAAAGTTCAAGACGTACAATTCCCATTGCCGCTGAATTAATGCCTTTATTACAGCAGTTTAAATCTAACAGTAATTTTTACGTTATTTCTGGCAAGAAAAAGTATATTGAGCCAAGAACCTACAGAAAATTTTTCAAAAAAATGTTAAATATTTTAAAAATCTCAAAATTGAAATTTCATTCACTAAGGCATACTTTCGCAACACAAGCTATTGAAAATGGCATAGATTACAAAACTGTATCCGAAATTTTAGGACATGCTTCTGTTGGAATAACTTTAAATCTGTATGTCCATCCTGATTTAGAGCATAAAAAAGAATGTCTGAACAAAATTTTTAATAATTTGGTAAAAGAATCTTAAAAACTGATCTATGAAAATATTAAAATAAAAAATAAAACAAAAACTTGTAGAGTACAGCTTTAAACAATGATAAAGTTATTTTTAATTACCAATTCAAAAAATTTTTTTGAAGGGTTGTTTACTTGAATTTGGGAATAAAATGTGATATACTCATACTGTAATTATTTGTAGAATATAGTAGTTTTATTTTGGATAAATAAGTAAAAAATATTAAAAATTTTATGCAGGAACAAAATATTATTGTTTCTGTTTTAAGTTAAATTTGCTATAATGCCGAGATATTTACGGTTTATTGCCGTAATTTTAGATTAACGGCTGTTAAGTGAGGATGGACTATGAAATTAAATAAAGATATTCGGATACGTATACTTTATATACTTGTTTTATATATTATTTACAGTCTTTTACTAGATAAATATAATTATGTAGCAAAGTATCTGACCAATTTTATATTTATCCTGTTCATATTTGTAAAATTTATATTCGGACAGCTTGATTTCTATGCGGAACGTTTTAGATATAAAGATGTGTTTATAACACTGGGGATTGATATGATATTTTCAGTTATGTTATATGCCTTTTGGAAACAACTTAATATTTTTTATATCTATTTGATAATTTTTATATTCCAGATAATTTTCAGAAAAATAGTATGTTCTATTTATATGAAAAAGCAAAATGTGTTAATATTTGGTTCTAATCATATAAAAAATAATGTTCAAGAGGACATTATCAATACTCTTGATTATAATTATGTTGGTTACATTTCAAATAATAAAAGCAGGGCAACAAAATATTTAATTGGAAATTACAGTCAGATGGAAGAAATTATATCTAAAAAGGAAATTGATGTATTGGTTATTGTGAAGGATATAAAAAGTCCTAGTTTCAAAAAATATTTAAAAAGGATTTTTGATTTAAAAATCAACGGATTGAAAATAATAAATTATGAAGAATTTAACGAAGACATCCAAAAAAAAATAGATATAAATCAAATAAATGAAGAATGGCTCTTGCAGTCAAATGGATTTGATATTTTAAGTAATGAAATGCAAAAAAATATAAAGCGTGGAATGGATATAATTCTTGCACTCACTTTAATGGTGTTTCTGTCGCCACTTGCATTAATTACTGCAATAATCATTAAGATAGAATCTAAAGGACCAGTCATATTCAAACAAACTAGAATAGGTGAAAATATGAAGCCCTTCAGAGTCTATAAATTCAGAAGCATGAGGATGCACGATCCCAAAAAGCACTCCAGATACACGCTGGATAACGATGCGAGGGTCACAAAGTTTGGAAAGTTTATGAGAAAGACAAGAATTGACGAGTTGCCACAGCTTTGGAATATCCTGAAGGGAACGATGAGTTTTATAGGTCCACGTCCAGAATGGGATATCTTAGCAAAGGACTATGCCCGAAAGATAAACCACTACAATCTAAGGCATCTCATAAAACCAGGAATAACAGGCTGGGCACAGGTAATGTTCCCTTATGGAGAAAATCTGGAAGATGCCAAAAAGAAGTTGGAATATGATTTATATTACTTAAAACATCAGGATTTTATACTTGATGTGCTTATTGTTATGAAAACTGCTAAGGCTGTTTTACTTGGAAAGGGAAAATAAACTAATTTTAGGAGGTCTCTCATGAAAGGAATTATTTTAGCTGGTGGAAGTGGAACAAGACTTTATCCCCTAACAAAATCTATTTCCAAGCAAATATTACCTGTTTATGATAAGCCAATGATTTATTATCCTTTGTCTGTTCTTATGCTGGCAAATATAAAAAATATTTTAATAATCTCTACTCCAAGAGATATTTTACTATTTGAAAGACTTCTTGGAAACGGAAAACAGCTGGGAATTAATATTAAATATAAAATTCAGGAAAAGCCAAATGGAATTGCTGAATGTTTCTTAATTGGAAAAAAATTTATTGGCAATGACAATGTAGCTTTAATTTTGGGAGATAATATATTTTATGGAAATGGGTTTTCAAAAGTTCTTGAAGATTCTGTTGATTATTTTCAAAATTTTAAATTAAAAAAATCAAATGATGGCGGTGCAATGATATTTGGATATCCAGTAAAAAACCCTGAAGATTATGGTATTGTTGAGTTTGATGAAAATAATAAGGTAATTTCACTAGCAGAAAAACCAGCAAAGCCTAAATCAAATTTCGCAGTGCCGGGGCTGTATTTTTATGATAATACAGTTATTAAAAAAGCTGAAATATTAAAACCATCAGAACGAAATGAGCTGGAAATAACATCTATTAATGAACTCTATTTGTCTTGCAATAGATTAAAAGTAAAAACTCTTGGGCGAGGGATGAACTGGTTTGACACAGGAACTCCAAAAGGTCTGATGGAAGCAGCAAATTTTGTAGAAGCTATACAAAATAGACAGGGCTTCTATATTGCTTGTCTTGAGGAAATTGCCTATACAAAAGGATGGATAACAAAAAAAGAACTTACTGAAATAATAGATAAATTGAAAAATTGTGATTATAAAAAATATTTGGAAAGTTTGATGCTATTACCTATCTAAAGATAAATAGCAAATTTACTATAATTCTAAAATTATAAACTATTTAATAAATAAATTAAAATAAAAAAAGGAGGAGTAATATTGACTTCTGTAGTAATAATGGCTGGAGGAAAAGGAGAAAGATTTTGGCCAAAAAGTAGAATAAATTTACCAAAGCAATTTTTATCTTTAACAGATGATGGAAAATCTATGATTCAGCATACTGTTGAAAGGGTAAAAAGTCTTGTAAATATTGAAAATATCTATGTAGTTACAAATGAAATGTATAAAAATCTAGTTCTAAAACATGTCCCAGACATACCTGAGGAAAACATTATCATTGAACCTGCCGCAAAAAATACAGCGCCTTGTATTGGACTTGCCGCAATTCACATTGCAAAAAAAGATATAAACTCAAAAATGATAATCTTACCTTCAGATCATCTGATTAAATTCAATGAAATCTTTATTGACACATTAAAAACAGCTTTAGATGTTGTGGAAAAGGGTGATAATCTAGCAACAATAGGAATTACTCCTAATTATCCTGAAACTGGATATGGGTATATTAACTTTACTAAAGGTGAAAGTTTTAAAGACAGTACAAATATTTATGAAGTTTTACGTTTTGTAGAAAAACCAAATTTAGAAAAAGCAAAAGAATACTTAACAAGCGGACAATATTTATGGAATAGCGGAATGTTTGTGTGGAAAGCATCAACTATTTTAAAAAACTTTAAAGAATATTTACCTGAAATTTATGAAGGACTGCAAAAAATTGGAAAATCAATAAATACAGGAAAATATGAAGAAGTATTAAAAAAAGAATTTTTAAATCTTCCATCAGAATCCATAGATTATGGAATAATGGAAAAAGCTAAGAATATTTACGTCATTCCAGGAAATTTTGGATGGGATGATGTAGGAAGCTGGCTGTCTCTTGAAAGGATTAATAAAACAAATCAAGATGGAAATGTAATAACAGGAAATGTAATAAGTATAAAAACAAAAAATACAATAATTCAAGGAAGTGATAAACTTATCGCAACTATTGGATTAGAAGATATAGTGGTTGTAGATACTGATGATGTAACACTAATTTGTCATAAGAACAATACTCAAGAAGTTAAGGAAATTATTAGTAATTTGAGAATTTGTAATAGAAATGAATATTTGTAAAATAAAAAGATAGGAGATAACGTATGAAAAAAGCTTTAATTACCGGAATAAACGGTCAGGATGGTTCATATCTGGCAGAATTGTTATTAGAGAAAGGATATGAAGTCTATGGACTTATGAGAAGAAAAAGTGTAACTACTTTTGGAAATATTGAGCATAGAAAAGATGAAATTAAATTTATATATGCAGATATGACAGATTTAGTCTCTCTAATAAATGCAATGAAGATTTCTCAAGCTGATGAGGTATATAACTTAGCAGCACAATCATTTGTTGGAACTTCTTGGGAACAACCAGTTGCAACAGCTGATATTGACGGAATTGGTGCATTGAATATGTTAGAAGCTATTAGAACTGTAAAACCAGAAGCAAGATTTTATCAAGCCTCTACAAGTGAAATGTTTGGATTGGTTCAAGCAATTCCTCAAACTGAGGAAACACCATTTTATCCAAGAAGTCCTTATGGGGTAGCAAAATTATATGGACACTGGATAACTAAAAATTACAGAGAGAGCTATGACATGTACGCATGTTCAGGAATATTGTTTAATCATGAATCTGAAAGAAGAGGAAAAGAATTTGTTACTAGAAAAATAACAGATGCAGTTGCCAGAATAAAATTAGGTGTACAAGATGTTTTAGAATTAGGAAACTTAGATGCAAAAAGAGACTGGGGACATGCAAAAGATTATGTGAGAGCAATGTGGCTAATGTTACAGCAAGATAAAGCTGATGACTATGTAATTGCAACAAATGAAACTAGGACAGTTAGAGAATTTGTAGAAACTGCGTTTAAACATGTAGATATTGATATTGTTTGGGAAGGGGAAGATGAGAAGGAAATTGGAAAAGATTCTAAAACTGGAAAAACGGTTGTTAGAGTTAACCCTACTTTTTTCAGACCTGCTGAAGTTGATCTTTTAATTGGAAATCCTGCAAAAGCTGAAAGAACTTTGGGATGGGAAAGAAAAATATCGTTTGAAGAATTAGTAGAAAGAATGGTTAAAAATGATTTAAAATTAGTAAAAAAATATATGGAGATTAAATAATATATGAAAATATTGATAGATTCATATGAGTTAAATAATAAAAATTATAACTTAATGAAAACATTAGTGTACAATCTAAAAAGTAATGATAATTGTGAATTAAGTTTGTTATGTCGTGATGAACAAATAAAAAGTAAATTACTAAATGATAATGAATTTTTCGATTTTGATATTAAAATTTTTAATGATGATTTAAAAAAGTATGATTTCTTTATTTCTGCAGTAAATGACAAACCAGACTGTATAGCAAATCATAGCAATATAACAAGTATTGCTCTACTACTTGATTTAATTCATCGAATAGAATTTCAAGGAGAAGGATTTACAACTATTAGAGAAAATACAAGATTTTTCCGAATGTATGACTACTATATTAGTGCATATGATTATGGAAATAGTAAATATAATTCTGTTTTAGAACTCGATTTAAAAAAACAAATTATTTTTGATTTATATAAATTTAGTACTAACTATACTGAAAAAAATGAATTAAACTTTCGAAAAAGTGTCTGTACAAAGAAGTTTTCTGAATTAATTGTAGAAAAAATGTTGGAAATAATGAATCAAAAGAATAACAACCCTTTAGTTTCAATAGTCACAATAACTTTTAATTTGATAAAAAATAATAGAGATAAAACTATCATAGAATGTTTAGACTCTGTTAAAAATCAAACATATAAAAATATTGAACATATTATAATTGACGGAAACTCAACTGATGGAACTTTAGAATTAATAAAAAAATATGACAAAGAAAATAAATTAAAAATATTTTCCGAAAAAGATTCTGGAATATATGATGCAATGAATAAAGGACTTAAACGATCTAAAGGTAAATATATAGTATATCTGAACTCAGATGATTTTTATTGTAGAACTAATGCTGTAGAAGAAGCTGTCATGTTAATGGAAAAAAATAAATTAGATTATTTGTTTGGTGATGCTAAGGCATTAACTGAAGAAAAAAAAGAAACTACGTGGATTGCAGATATAAATAATCTTCCTTATGCAATGAACTATTGTCATCAAACATTATTTGTAAAATCGAAGATTATGGAAAATTTAGGTGGTTTTGATTTAAAATATAAAGTTTCTGCAGATTCAGACATAATGATAAAGTTGTATGTACAAAAATATAAATATAGTGTATTAAGAAATCCATATATTACATATCGTTTAGGTGGTTTATCTAGTGAACAATCTAATCAATCTAAATTGGATCATTCTGAATCATTTTACGTGAATATAGGAAGAAATATTGGATTAACAAAAAAAGAATGTGAAGAAATTTGGGCTATGAGATTTATTCAATTTTACCCTGTGAGACATCAACTTTACATATTAAGAAAATTATCAAAAGTTTTTGATACAGATGAAATGATGTTGAGATTAATGATGAATTATAATAATGAATTGAGTTTAAAACAATCTATTAAAAGAATCGGAAAAATAGTTTTTCAAAAACTAAAAAATATTCTAAAAATAAGGACTTTATTATGAAAAAACAAAAACTTGCATATATAGGACATGAATATCATAACAAAACTCAATCAACACAGTTTCTAATTGAAATTTTTAAAACTAAATTTGATGTTGATGTATTTACTTTTGATATGGAACAACAAAAATTTAATGGTGATAAAGATACAAATATAGAAGAATATGATGCTTTGATTCTATTTCAAATGCCAATATCTGTTAAATTATTAAAAGAAAAATTTAAATTTAAAATAGGCTCTTATTTCCCAATGTATGATGGAACTGGAGAAGCTTCAGAAGAGTTCTGGATACAATATAAAGAATTTAATATAATAAATTTTTCATATACTTTACACAAAAAACTTTTAAGATTAGGATTCTCAACTTATTATATTCAATACTTTCCCAAACCTATAGAAATTAATGATTACGGGAAAAGAGATAGTATATTTTTTTGGAATCGAAGAAATTTAATAAATGTAAATTATTTAGAAAATATAATAGAGGCACTTAATACAAAAAAAATACATTTACATATGGCAATGGATCCAAATGAAAAAAAAGTAGAAATAAATAAATCTATTCAAGAAAGATTTTCACTAACATATTCTACTTGGTTTGATACAAGAAAGGAAATGCAAAAAATTATTGAATCTTCTTCAATTTATATTGCTCCTAGATTTGCAGAAGGAATTGGAATGAGCTTTTTAGAAGCTATGGCAATGGGAAGGTGTGTTGTTGCCGTAAATAATCCTACGATGAATGAGTATATTATAAATGGTGTTACAGGATTTTTGTATGAATATGAAAATCCCAAAATTTTTATAGATACAGATATATTAGAAATTCAAAAAAATACTTATAATTATATAAAAGAAGGATACGAAAATTGGGAAAAGGATAAATTTCAGATTCTTGATTGGGTTTTAAAAAAAAATGAAATAATTCTTACACTTTTTGAAGAACCTAAAAACATTTATAAAATATGGAATATAATATCAATTACTAAACGAATGAATGGCTCTTTTTATTTATATAACAAGATAAAATTAAGTCCTAAAATGGTAATTTTTCTAAAAAAAGTATATAAAAAAATTAAAAGAAAGAGTGAGTGAGATATGAATTTTGAAACTGGAAAGTATTCCATTACTTCTGTGAAATGGGATATAAAATTAGAAAAAAGATTGAAGTCAAAAAAATATTTAGAAAGATATGGATTTAAAGTTTATTCTCAAAGTGACGAAGATGGAATAATTGAAGAAATTTTTAATAGAATAGGAACAACAAATAAAAAATTTATTGAATTTGGTGTAGATTATGGATTAGAAAACAATACACATTATTTACTTTTAAAAGGATGGAATGGTTTATGGATAGAAGGATCTAGTAAAAATTTTGAAACAATAAAAAAGAAATTTAAACCCATCATAGCAAAAGGAAAATTAAAAGTATTAAATAAATTTATAAATAAAGATAATATAAACGATATCTTTATAGAAAGTGGAGTAACAGGAGAAATAGATTTACTTTCAATAGATATAGATGGAAATGACATTTACGTATGGGATAATATTAATGTTATAAATCCTAGAGTTGTTTGCATAGAATATAATGGTAAAATTCCACCTTCGAGTGATTGGGTTCAACCTTATAATCCAGAATTTATTTGGGATGGAACAGATTATACGGGATCATCATTAAATTATATAAATAAAATTGCCAAAAAAAAAGGATACACATTAGTAGGAACTAGTGTCTCTGGAGTAAATGCATTTTTTGTTAGGAATGATTTATGTAAATTTAGATTTCATAAATCGAATAAAATAGAGGATTTCTATAATCCTGCAAGACATAACTTAGTTTGTAAACCAGTAGGACATCCTTCTTTTGCATATATAGGAGATAGGGATTCTGAAGAATTTTGGTATCAAAATGATCGTGACATCCAATATTTAGATGGTTTTAGTTATTTGGAAACTTTAGATGATGGTAGAAGTTTCTCATGGATGAATTCTTTAAAAAGTACTTTTCTTTTACGTAATTACAAAGAAAATGTTTATAAATTAAGTCTTTTGGTGCATCTTGATAATACCAAAATAATTTTTAATATAGAAGATAAGATATTTGAATATAATTTAAATGCAGGATTTAATGATATTGAATTACCTTTATCTAATAAAAAAAATATATGGTTAAAAATAATAATAACAACAGACAGGCTATGGTCACCAATGTCAACTGATACTCGAGAATTGGGAGTAGCCGTAATTTCTAAGGAGGTAAAATGAAAAAAGATTCAAAAATATATGTAGCAGGACATACTGGTATGGTGGGAAGTGCTATTGTTAGAGCATTAAAGGAAAAAGGATATACAAATCTTATATATAAAACTTCAAAAGAATTAGATTTAAGAAATCAGAAAGATACTGCTAATTTTTTTGAAAAAGAAAAGCCTGAATATGTTTTCTTAGCTTCAGCAAAAGTGGGAGGTATTGTAGCCAACAACACTTATCCTGCTGATTTTATGTATGATAACATGATGATTGAAATGAATACTATCAATAGTTCATTTAAGAATAATGTAAAAAAATTATTGTTTTTAGGAAGTTCATGCATATATCCAAGACTAGCTCCTCAACCGATTAAAGAGGATTCACTTTTGACAAGTTCTTTGGAGCAAACAAATGAAGCATATGCGTTAGCAAAAATAGCTGGTTTAAAATATTGTGAATATTTAAATAAACAATATAAAACAAATTATATAAGTGCGATGCCGACAAATTTATATGGATTAAATGATAATTATCATCCTGAAAATAGTCATGTATTACCTGCTCTTATTAGAAAATTCCATGAAGCAAAATTGACAAATAGTAAAAAAGTAATTGTATGGGGAACAGGAACTCCTAAAAGAGAATTTATGTTTGTAGATGATTTAGCAGAAGCATGTGTTTTTTTAATGAATAACTATGAAGGAAATGAGACAGTTAATTTAGGAACAGGAAAAGATATTTCGATAAAAGAATTAGCAATGTTGGTTTCAAAAATTGTAGGATTTAAAGGAACGATAGAATTCGACACTTCAAAACCTGATGGAACACCGAGAAAGCTACTAGATGTTAGTAAACTTAATTCATTAGGTTGGAGATATAAAACGGAACTAGAAGAAGGAATAAAAATAACATATGATTACTTTTGTAAAGAAAAAAATTTAAGAGGTGATAAACATTAAAGCTTTAGTAATTGGAGCAACAGGATTTGTTGGCAGTTATTTAATAGAAGAAATAAAAAATTCTCTTTTATGTGATATAATTGCCACTAATTTAGAAAGAGAAATGATATATCAAAATAATATAATCCTAAAGAAATTAGATATATTAGATTATAATTCAGTATTTTCACTTATAAATGAAAATAAACCTGAATATATTTTTCATTTAGCAGCTCAAAGCTCTGTATCTTTAGCATGGAAAAAGCCAGAACTTACAGCAGATATTAATATAAATGGCAGTTTAAATATATTAGAAGCTGTAAAAAATATTAATTATAATCCTAAAATTCTAATGATTGGCTCTGGAGAAGAATATGGTTATATAGAAAAAGTTCCTATTGTAGAAGAAACTCCATTAAAACCAGGAAATATATATGCTGTAACAAAAGCTTGCCAGAATATGATTTCAAAAGTGTACTGTAAAGCTTATGATATGAAGGTAATTATGGTTCGTTCATTTAATCACATAGGTCCTAATCAAAGTTCTACATTTGTTATATCTGATTTTTGTAAACAAGTAGCAGAAATTGAAAAAGGAGTAAGAAGTCCTATATTAAAAGTTGGAAATTTAAATGCTAAAAGAGATTTTTTAGATGTTAGAGATGTAGTACGAGCATATACTAAATTAATTCAATTTGGGAAAAGTGGGGAAACTTATAATGTTGGTAGAGGACAATCTATTAAAATATCTGAAGTTTTAAATATTATATTGAAAAATAGTAATAAAGAAATTAATGTTGAAATAGATAAAAATAAACTAAGACCTCTAGATGTACCTATTATAGAACCTAGTATAAACAAAATTTATACAGCGACTGGCTGGAAGCCTGAAATATCATTAGAGGAAAGTATTAAAGATATTTTAACATATTGGAGAAAAAATATATAAAAAATAGGTGAGAATATGAAATCATTAATAATAGGTTCAAATAGTTTTTTAGGATATTATTTAATGGACTATATAAAAAATAAAAAAAAAGAAGAAGTTTATGGTGTGTCATTTTCTAAAAATTCAAACTCTTTCAAAAATTATGAATTTGAATTTTTAGATATAAATGATAAAAATTCAATAAAAAAAAGATTAATGGAAATTTCTCCAGATAAAATTTATTGTTTAGATATAATAGATTCAGTTTCATATGTATGGGAGCATCCTAAAGAAGCAATAGATTTTCAAATAAAAGGAATAATAAGTCTACTAGAATCTATTAGAACTATAGATAAAAAAATATCAATATTTTTTACTGGTTCAGGAGAAGAATATAGTTTTAAAGGATTTGATAATATACCAATTTCAGAAAATACAAGTTTAGAGCCATTGAATGTGTATGCTGTATCTAAAAGTTGTCAAAATATGATAGCACAAGTTTATGCAAAAGCATATGGACTCAATATAATTATTGGAAGATTATTTAATGATGTTGGAGCAAGACAGACAGAAAATTTTGTCTTATCTAGCATTTGTAAACAGGTTATTAAAATAAAAAAAGGTTTGCAAAATCCTATTATAAATGTTGGAAACATAAATAGTGCAAGAGATTTTATTGATGTTAGAGATACCGTTAAAGCAATATATAGTTTATTAGAGTTTGGAAAACCTTCTGAAATATATAATATTGCAAGTGGAAAAAGCTTTACAATACGTGAATTAATAGAAAAAGTAAAATCAATATCTAAGATAGATTTTGATATAGTTATTGACAGTAAAAAAATTAGATTAAATGACATTCCTATAATTCAAGGAGATATAACTAAAATTATAGAACGAACTGGTTGGAGTCCTAAAATTAGTATAGATGAAACTATAAAATGGATTTTTGAATATTGGAAAAGTAAAATTTAAGAAAAAAGTTCAAACTATTTATTGGAGAAGAATATGTTTAAAAGAATAAAAGAAATTTTAAAGTTTAAAGAAATGATAAAAAGTTTTACTATAAGAGAACTTAAAACAAGATATAAAGGTTCTTTTTTAGGTTTTTTATGGACATTTGTTAATCCGCTTATGCAATTAGTGGTTTATTCGTTGATGTTTCCATTTATTTTAAAAATAAGTGAAAAAAATTATGCTATGTTTTTATTTGTAACTTTGATTCCATGGGGTTTTTTTACAAATTCGATTCAAGGTGCATGTGGAGTAATAATAGGAAATAGTAATTTAGTAACAAAAGTTTACTTTCCTAGAGAAATTTTACCAATCACTCATACATTAAGTGGTTTGTTTAATACTATTTTTAGCTATATGATAGTTTTTCCAATGCTAGTCATATTCAATATACCTTTAACTATAAACTTACTATGGTTACCAATAATATTGATATTTCAAACCGTTTTAAATTTAGGTTTTTCTTTGATAGTTTCAAGTATAAATGTTTTTTTTAGGGATTTAGAGTATTTAATAAATGTTGGTTTAATGGCCTTGTATTTTATGACCCCAATTATGTATAATATAAATATTTTACCATTAAAATATCAAAGAATACTTTTATTTTTAAATCCTATGGCTGGATACTCTATTTTATATAGAGATGTAACTTATTATGGAACAATGCCAAGATTAAGATTATTATGTTATTTAATATTTATATCTATTTGTATATGTGGTGTAGGATATGTCATATTTCAAAAATTACAAAAGAAATTTGCAGAAATATTATAATTTAGGAGTGTATTATGAAAGATGATAATATAGTTATTAATGTTGAAAATGTGAGCAAAAAGTTTAAATTGTATGCTGATAGACCTATGTCTTTAAAAGAGAAAATTGTGAAAAGAGTTAAAAAAAATACTTACAAAGAATTTTATGCTCTTAATGATGTCTCTTTTAAAGTAAAAAAAGGAAGTACAGTAGGTTTAATAGGGAAAAACGGAAGTGGGAAAAGTACACTATTAAAGATAATAAATAGAACCATGTTTCCAGATAAGGGAAAAATATCAATTAATGGAAAAATTGCAAGTTTAATAGAGTTAGGAGCTGGATTTCATCCAGAATTATCAGGAAGAGAAAATATTTATAATAATGCGACAATATTTGGATTTACGAAAGAAGAAATAGATAAAAGAATTCCTGAAATAATTGCTTTCTCTGAATTGGAAGAATTTATTGATAATACTCTTAGAACATACTCTTCAGGAATGTATGCTAGATTAGCTTTTTCTGTAGCAATTCACATTGATGCTGACATATTATTAGTTGATGAGATTTTAGGTGTTGGAGATATAAATTTTCAAGCAAAATGTGCTAATAAAATATATGAAATGAAAAATAATGGAACGACAATTATTTTGGTAACACATGATATGTCCACGATAGATAGACTTTGTGATTATGCTATTTGGTTGGAACATGGGAAAATAATAGCTGATGGAAGTCCTAAAAAAATAGAAAATAGATATTTGAAATTTATGGCAGAAGAACAAGAAGAAAGAAAAAAAATAGAAGTTGGGAAAAATATCAATAAACAAAATGACTTAAAAGACGATATTCAAGATGAAAATAATAAAATTAAAATAACACATTTAGGAGATCATTTTGGTAATGGGGATGTAATATTTACAGATTGTAAATTATTGGATGAAAAACATATTGATAGACGTTCTTTTAATACAGGACAAAAAATAAAACTGCAAGTAAAGTATTTGTGTCAGGTAGATCCAGATGATTTGCAAGTAAATGTTGGATTTGAAATAGCTTCTATAAATGGTACATATATTTATGGTACTAATACTTCAAGAGAAGGAAAGAAAAATTTAAAGTTAAATAAAAAAGGTACTATAGAAATTGAACTAGATAATTTAAATTTATTACCAGGTGATTATAGTATAGGAATAGCAATTGCAGATTTAGAAGAAAAAGCAACTTATGATTATTATAAAAATATAACTGAGT
Source organism: Leptotrichia shahii (assembly GCF_008327825.1). NCBI lineage: Bacteria > Fusobacteriati > Fusobacteriota > Fusobacteriia > Fusobacteriales > Leptotrichiaceae > Leptotrichia > Leptotrichia shahii. Next base: position 2,035,138 of record NZ_AP019827.1, read on the forward strand.
TTAAGATGTATAGTAATATACATGATATTGGATTAGTTAGGTTAGAACATAAGTTTATTGTAGATGATAAAAAAATTAAGTAGAATTTATATTTGTAAAAATTAAATTTTATTTTTTAGAAAGGATATAAAATTGTATAATAAAACTGAGAAAATAAAAAAAATTATTTCTTATTTAATGATAACTACTATTGTATTACTAATAACATATTTAAATTTTAAAAAATTAAAATTTGTAGAAGATCCAGACATTTGGGCAGAAATAAATTATGGAAAAGAAGTTTGGAAAACAAAATCTTTGTTTCCAAATACTTGGATTCCAGCAACTGAGCTTATGTTTTTTCGACCAGCAATAATATATTCCTTAATTTATGGATTAACGAAAAGATATATTTTATCTTATTCTATTTCTCTCACAATTACATTAGCATTAATAATATGGTCATATATATATATGCTAAAAGCATATAAATATAAAAATGATGTAATTTTGCCTTCAATTGTATTACTATTGTCCTTTGGTGGAGAATTTAGATCTTTTGCTATTTTAAATTTTCTTCTTTATGGTTATTATGGATTTTATACAATTACAACATTTTTAATAATTGGTTTTATTCAAAGAATATATGATGATGAAAAAATAAATAAGTATGTAATTATCTTAATATTTATTTTAACTTTTATTTCAGGAATTTCAGGAATAAGAATGTTAATATTCTTATATATTCCTCTACTGATAACATTAATTTTTAATAGATATATTTTAAAGAATGTGGAAATAAAAACTATTAAATATGGAATATATCTAGTGGCATTAAACATACTAGGTGTTCTGTTAAGCAAAATATTTTTTTCTAATACAATAATATTTAAATCCCAAGAAGTATTAACCGTTACCAAATTTTCAGATCTAATAAATATATTTTATGATAATATATCTTCCATACTTTATTCTATTTTAGGATGGTCAGGTGGAATGGAAATACAAAGTGCAAAAGCATTTGACATGTTGTTTAAAGGAATTCTATTTCTTTTTGTGATATTATTTATTTATAAAAATAAGGAAAAATATAAAAAAAATATAGTTGTAACATTTTTTATGATTTATTTGATTATTATATTTGGAATAAAAATTTTAATATATAGTAAAGTATCTAATGGATTTTATTGGTATTATTACCTAATACCTTGTTTATTCTCTTTTTTAATTTGCGATATCATACAAGAAAAAAAATATAAAAATAAAATGTTTTGTTTAATAGTTGTGATTTTTTTATCTAATATATTTGCTAGTGACACAGTTTATTTGGAGTATAAAAAAGATAACGAAATCAATGTGATTACAGATTATTTAAAGAATAATAACATAGAAGAAGTAGCAACTTTCTTTAATTTATCTGGGAAAATATGGCCTTATTCAGAAGGAAAAATAAAAATAGGACACTGGTATAATAGTATTATAGATATTAATGATATTAAACCTTTTTATTGGCTTGGTAATAGTAGTGTTTATAATTTTAAAGATGTACCAACAATAGTTGTTTTAAGTGATGATCAAGAAAAAATGCTTTTTAATAATTTAAATTCAAAATTGTATACTAATAAAGCAGAGAAAATATTTGAAACAAAACATTATAAAATTTACAAATTTGATATAAACCCTTTAGCAGAACTAAGAATTCCTAGAAAAAATGAAGAATTAGAGTTTCCACCCGCTAGTATTTTATCAATTGATTTAAAAAATGGTTATACAGAGGATAAACATTCAGTTAATTCTAAAGGATTAGATGGATTTGTTTTTTATGGTCCATATATTGAGATAAAAAAAGGTATATATAATATAGAACTTTATTATGAAACAACATTGTTAAGTATTCCAAATAATACTGAAATCGGTTATTTTGATATAATAAGTCATAATGATGATTTGGATATACAAAAAATTACTACTATAGCAAAAGAAAAAATCATTTTTAATAAATCTAATAATAAAGTTATTCTAAAAAATGTAATACTTTCTGAAAAAAATAATAAAAATGTAGAATTTCGTGTTTATGGATACAAAGGATATAAATTTAAGATTTATAAAATGAAAATTAAATGTATAAAATAATTGTTATTTATGAAGAAATCTAATGAAAGGAGCATGTTTTTAAAATTATCTATTAATTTATTTACATGAAGATAAAATGAAAGAAAAAATATTACTATTTATACCAATGTATAATTGTAAAAATCAAATAACAAGAGTATTGCAACAAATTGATGATACAGTAAAAGAGTTGGTTACAGAGGTTATAGTTGTTGATAATGGAAGTACTGATGGTGGTAGAAAGGCAGTATTAGAATATATAAAAAACACAAATAATACTGGTTTTATAAAATTATTAAAAAATAGAGAAAATTATAATTTAGGTGGTTCTCAAAAAGTTGCCTTTTCATATGCAGTAGAAAATAATTTTGATTATTTTATTATTCTTCACGGAGATGATCAAGGTAATATTCATGATTTAGTGCCTTATTTAAAATCAGGGGAATATAAACAATATGATCGTTTTCTGGGTTCAAGATTTATGAAAGGATCTAAGATACAAGGATATTCTAAATTTAGAACTTTTGGAAATAGAGTTTATAATTTAATCTTTTCAATATTTTTAGGGAGAAAACTTTATGATTTAGGTGCAGGATTAAATTGTTATAAAGTAAAGATTTTGAAAAATAAATTTTACATCAAGTTTCCTGACAGCTTAATGTTTGATTATATTATGCTTATGGCAAGTTCATACTATAAACATAATATAAAATTTTTTCCAATAACTTGGAGAGAAGACGATCAAGTATCAAATGTTAGAATGTTAAATCAAGCAATTACAACTTTAAAATATTTATTTTCTTTTTTCTTTAATAAAAAAAGTATAGAAACTAAAGAGTTTAGAAAAAAAATAATAGATAACTATGAAGCTACGGAGGTAAAATAAAATGATAATACTAGCTCATAGAGGATATTGGGAAAAATTGTCTGAAAGAAACACAGAAGAAGCCTTAAAAAAAGCATTTGCAAAAGGTTATGGAATCGAATCAGATATTCGTGATTACGATGGGAAATTAGTTATATCCCATGATCCAGCAAACAAAAATTGTATGCCTGCAGAAGAACTTTTTAAAGAACTTGCAAAATACAATAATAAACTTTGTTTTGCTATAAATATAAAAGCGGATGGATTAGGAGAAGAATTATCAAAACTTTTGAAGAAAAATAATATAACAAATTATTTCTGTTTTGATATGTCTGTACCTCAAATGATATATTATTGTGAGAATAATTTTAATGTCTTTGCTAGACAAAGTGAATATGAGTCTGAGCCTTTATCATTATATAAAGAATCTCAGGGTGTCTGGATAGATGCTTTTTATGATGACAGCTGGATAACAGAAGAATTAATTTCAAAACATATAAAAAATGGTAAAAAAATATGTTTAGTTTCACCAGAGTTACACTCTTTTCCATATTTAGAATTTTGGAAAAAGTTAAAAAGTTTTGATATAGACTATTCTAAAATTATATTATGTACAGATGTGCCTGATGAAGCAAACGAATTTTTTAATAAGGAGTTGATTGGATAATGATAAAAGCTATTATTTTTGATATGGATGGAGTACTTATAGAAGCAAAAGATTGGCATTATGAAGCTTTAAATAAGGCTTTATCTCTTTTCGGATATGAAATAAGCAGATATGATCATTTAGTTACTTACGATGGCTTACCAACATCAAAGAAACTTGAAATGTTAAGTATGGAAAGAGGATTGCCAAGAAAATTACATAAATTTATAAATGAATTAAAACAGCAATATACTGTAGATAAAATTTTTACAGATTGCTTTCCTATGTTTCATCATGAATATGCTTTGGCAAAATTAAAAAGTGAAGGATATAAATTAGCTGTTGGATCTAATTCTATAAGAAATACAATAGATTTGATGATGCAAAAAAGCAATTTAAAGGAATATTTAGATTTCTTTTTAAGTAATCAAGATGTAAAAAAAGGTAAACCAGATCCTGAAATTTATAATAAAGCAATAGAAAGATTAGGGTTAAAACCAGAAGAATGTTTGATTGTAGAAGATAATTTTAATGGAATTGCTGCAGCAAAAGCATCAGGAGCTCATGTAATGGAAGTGGAAACAGTTTATGATGTAAATTATGAAAATATAAAAGCACATATCAAAAAAGCTGAAGAGGGGGGTAATATAAATGAAAATAATAGTTCCTATGGGTGGAGATAACGAAAGTATCACAACACAATATATGCGTTCATTATATGAAATAGAAAAGAAAACAGTATTGCAGCATGTTTATGAACATTTATCAAAAATAGATAATGCTGAATTTATATTTATTGTAAAAAGGGAAGATGTTTCAAAATATCATGTGGATGATATGTTAAAATTATTAGTACCAAATGTAAAAGTAATTATAGCTGAAGGAGAAACGAAAGGAGCAATATGTACTTGTTTATTAGCTGTAGACAAAATTAATGATGAAGAGCCTTTGATTGTTGTTGGTGTTGATCAAGTGTTAAATATTAACTTGAATGAAGTTGTAAATAATTTTATTAAAAATGATTACGATGCTGGAACAATTATTTTTGAAGATATTCATCCAAAATGGTCTTATGTAAAATTAGATGAAAGTGGACTTGTTATACAGGCTGCAGAAAAAAGACCGATAAGTAAAAATGCAACTACAGGATTTTATTATTATAAAAAAGCAAAAGATTTTCTTGATTCAGCTACTACTATGATAAAAAAAGGAGCTAGTGTAAATGGTGTTTATTATGTTGCACCTTCATTAAATGAAATGGTTTTAAAACAGAAAAAAATTGGAGCTTATAAAGTTGATAAATCAAATTATTTTAATTTAAAAAAACAAAGAGGAAGAGAAGAATATGAAGATTATTTAAAAGGAGAAAAATAATGAAAGTATCACACATTAACGAAATGAAAGGTGGATGGTTTATAGGAAATTTTGAACCGACACTTTATAAAACGAATGATACTGAAGTAGCGGTAAAAGAATACAAAACAGGAGATTATGGTGTAAGACATTATCATAAAATAGCAACGGAATTAACAGTGATAGTTAGGGGAACTGTTAAAATGAATGATGTTGAATATAATGAAGGAAGTATTATAATTATGGAACCTGGGGAAAAAACGGACTTTTTAGCAGTAACAGATACAATAACTGTTGTTGTAAAACTTCCAGGTGTAAATAATGATAAATATATTGATAAAGGAGAGTAATAGAATGCTGAATATAGTAGTTCCTATGGCAGGAAGAGGAAGCAGATTTGCAAATGCAGGATACGATTTACCAAAACCATTAATAATGGTTCATGATAAACCGATGATACAATATGTTACAAATAATATAAGACCCAAAAAAGAACACAGATTTATATATCTTTGTTTACAGGAACATATCGAAAAATATGATTTAATAAACAAATTGGAAGAAATTTCACCAAATTGTATTATCGTTCCTGTTGATAGAGTAACAGAAGGAGCGGCTTGTACTGTTTTATTGGCAGAAAAATATATAAATAATGACGACGAGATGATGATAGCAAATTCGGATCAATATGTAGATATTGATATAAATGATTATATCAAAGCTCAAGAGGGATATGATGGGCTTATCATGACAATGAAGGCTGATGATCCAAAATGGTCGTTTATAAAATACGATGAAAATAATTTGGTAACAGATGTTCAGGAAAAAGTGGTAATATCTGATGAGGCTACAGTTGGAATATATAATTTTGCTAAAGGATCAGATTTTGTGAAATATGCAAAACAAATGATAGAAAAGGAAATCCGTGTAAATGGTGAGTATTATGTAGCTCCAGTATATAATGAAATGATAAAAGATGGGAAAAAAATAACATTTTATAATATTGGAAGTGAAAATAATGGAATGTACGGTTTAGGGATACCAGCAGATTTGAATAAATTTTTAAAAAATCCTATTTCAAAGAAAGAATTTTAAAATAATGAAAAAATTAATAATACAATTTTTTAAATTTTTATTGATTTCAGGAACGGGATGGTTAATAGATACAACAATATATACAATATTAACTGTTATACTTAAATATAATGTGATTTTTTCAAATATATTAAGTTCTATTCCTGCGATAACTTTTGTATTTTTTGTGTCTACAAGAAAAATATTTTTAACACATATAGGAAAATTCAGTTTAAAACAGAAATATCTAATATATATTTTATATCAGATAATTTTGATAGTAACAGTTTCGATAATTGGACAAATGTTGTATAATATTTCAGAACCTCTTTTGAATAATAAAGGTTTACTAAAGATAATAATAAAATTAACAATAACTCCAATTACGATGATAACTAATTTTTTTGTTATGAAGTTTTTGGCAGAAAAATTATAATTTTTAGAATTTATTATTAGAAATATAAGAGATGTTTTAAACTTTAAAAATTAAATTATGAAAAAGGCGATTATATATGAGAAAATTTAAAGCGTTAGAAAGTTTAAGGTTTTTTGCAGCGATATCAGTTGCATTATTACATATTTTTGGTATTTATGGTAAAGGTAATTTGATTCCATATTCTTTTATTTTATCTGTTGATTTTTTCTTTGTTTTGAGTGGATTTGTAATAACATATAAAGAATCAAAAAATAAAAATAGTTTAGATTATACAAAAGAATTTGTATATGGAAGAGTTATTAGGCTTTTAATACCATATATGTTAATAATTTTATTCTATTATTTATTTTTTAATAAATTTTTTTTGAAACGACATATAACATTGTTACAAGGATTTATAGAACTTTTTCTTTTGCAAATTATGGGATTAAATATAAATAACATTGCAAATTTAAGTATTTTAGATACTGGATTAGTAGCATGGGCTGTTGGATTAGAATTATACATAGGAAATTTTTATTTTCCATTTGTTCATTATATCAAAAAGAAAAGTAAAGTTTTACTATTTCTTTTATGTACGATAATATTTATAGTCTCCTTAAGTATTATTACTCATAATTCTGATAGATTTTTAGATGTTCATTATCAAGAGTGGCATGGAATTCCTTTAGGAATTTTTAGAATATTAGTTTCTTACAGTATTGGAACTATATCGGCATTAATTTACAATAAAATAAAAGAAATAAAATTAATATATAATGAAAATTTAGTTTATAGTGGTTTAGAATTGATAATCTGTCTGATATTATTTAGATATTACGGGAAAATAGATTATTATAGAGAAAATGAATATTTATTTCCTGTAATTGCAGGATTAATGATTATAGTTTTTGCACAAGAAAAAGGGATTTTATCTAATATTCTAAAAAAAATATATTATTTGGGGTCATTAAGTTATTCGATATATTTGTTGCATCCTATTTATATAGGAATCTTCAAATATTTTAATATGGAATTAGACATCTACTTAATTATTATTTATTTAGTTTGTATTATGTTAGGCTCTTTTTTATTTTATATAAATATAGAAAAATTTATAATAAAGTTTAAATATGATATAAAAAATAAATATTAAAACTATAATAATTAGATATACAATAATACTGTTAATGAATATAGCAATAATTTAGGAAATTGATATCAATGAAAATGGAAAAATTGTATTTAAATCTTCTACAAAGAGCAAAAGAAAATTATTCAAATAATAGCGATTTTAAAGATAATAAATTATTTTAACTAAATATATAAAGTTATAATTATTATAAAAAAGTCATATTTTTGAAAAATATAAAGAAAGAATATAAAACATGAATAAAAAAATAATAATAATTTCCGCTATCAATTTCAGTGAAGGCGGGCCCTTAACAATTTACAAAGAATGCTTAAAATATCTTGAAGAAAACTTCCTGGAAGAATATAGAATAATAGCATTAGTTCACGACAGAAATTTATTTTCAGAGTATGAATCAAAAATAGAATTTATGGAATTTAAGGATTCTAAAAAAAGTTACTTAAAAAGACTATATTATGAATATATTTTTTTTAAAAAGTTGTCGAAAAAATTGAAACCGTATTTGTGGCTTTCATTACATGATATGACACCAAATGTAGCAGCTGATAAAAGAGTTGTGTATTGTCATAATCCAATGATGTTTTATAAGATGACAAAAGAAGAAAGAAAAAAATCGTTTAAATTATTTCTTTTTTCAAAATTTTATAAATATATCTATAAAATAAACATAAAGAAAAATAACTATGTTATCGTTCAGCAGAATTGGATAAGAAAAGAATTTAAGAAAGCTTTTGGAATAGAAAATATCATTGTTGCACACCCGGAAGTTAATCTGGAAGCTTTAAAAATAGATAAAAATATTGAAATTGAGAAAAATAGTTTTATTTATCCCAGCTTTCCAAGAGTCTTTAAAAATTTTGAGGTGATTTGCAAGGCATCTGAAATTCTGGAGAATAAAAATATTAAGAACTTCAAGGTTTATTTGACAATAGATGGCAGTGAAAATATTTATTCAAAAGAAATAGTTGAAAAATACAAAAAACAAGAATGTGTCAAATTTATTGGACTACAGTCAAGAAAAAATCTAATGAATTACTACAATAAGACAGAAACAGTTATATTTCCATCTAAGATTGAAACATGGGGATTACCTGTTACTGAGGCAAAAGCGTTTAAGAAAAAGCTGATTTTAGCAGATTTACCTTATGCACATGAAACATTGGGAAACTATGAAGATGTATTTTTCTTTAATCCTGATTCAGCTGAAGAACTAGCTTTGAAAATGGAATCTGTTATTAACAAAAAAAATATTAGTTTTGACGGAAATATATGTAAGAAGATAGAACAACCTTATTCTAATAGCTGGAGAGAACTTTTTGAGATAATTTTAAAAAAATAATATGGAGAAAAATATGGAAAAATGTGTTATATATTTTGGATTTAATAATCCGCTTATATATAAGCGTGGAGTAGAAAATGTTATATTATCTCAATCTATGGCATTACCTAGAAATATACAAAAATATTATTTATTTTTTGGTGAAAAAGACGAGGAATTTTTTTGGAATGATATAAAATGTGTGGCAATAAAGCATAATTTATTTCGTTTTTTTAAATTAAATAAACTTATAAATAAATTAGGTAAAAATTCTGAATGTATTATTCATTCTCATAATTATTTAATGAGTTTTTTTCTTTTAAAAAAGATAAAAAAAACGGATATATTTACTGTTCATGATGGCCTTTTTTATTTATCATCCCAAACCAATCATAGATTTAAAAATATTTTTAAATTTATTGAAAAAGCTGTCTACAAAAAAAGTAAATTAGTGCATTTTATATCAAATTTTTCAAAAGAAGAATCGCTCTATAATGGAAATAATTTTATTATTATTAATAACACTACTCCACTTGAAAAAGTAAAAGTAAAATTTGAAAAAAAAATCTGGAACTCTAAAAAAATAAAAATATTTACAGTAAGAAGTATTGAAGAACGAATAAATATAGAATTACTTATTGAACTTGCACAAAGAAACAAAAATTTTGAAATAAAAGTTTCTGGAAAAGGGCCTTTGCTTGAAAAATATAGAAATGAGATAAAAGAAAAAAAATTAAATAATATTGAATTAATGGGATTTCTTGAAGATAAAAAAATAAGGGAATTTTACAATGACTGTGATATTGTTACAGTTTTGGCAAAATATGGAGAAGGATTTGGACTTCCAATTATTGAAGGATATCTACATGATAAGCCTGTTTTTGCTTCGGATGTTTCGGCAATTCCTGAAGTTATTATTGATAAAAAATTTTTAGTGGACAATGATGTTACAGATTTAGAAAATAAAATTTTGGATTATTTAAAAGAGAAAAATAAAAGTTATAATTTTAAGGATTATTATTATAGTCATTTTGGAAATGATGTAATAAAGGAAAAATATTTTAAATTGTATAATCGTATTTTTAAAAATTTTTAAAAGTAAAATAATTTAAATATGGAACAGTATAAAAAAGGAGTTATTTAAAATATGGAAAGAAAAAAAATTTCTCTTGAAATTCAGTGGGCTGTGGGTCCTAAAACAGGAGTTGGATGGTATATTTTTAATATTGTAAAAGGACTGGTTCAAAATAATAAAAATGATTATACTGGTGAATTTATAAATTTTATGAATAGGCATAATGTTAAGGAACAAATTAACTATAATATAAAAATAAAGCAAAATAAACTTATTCCATATAAAATTTATAATATCTTAACTCAAAAATTAAAAATAAGCCATAATTTTTTGTTAGGTACAAAATCAGATATTTATCATTTTTTTAATTTTACTATTCCTAAAAATATAAAAGGAAAAATAATAATTACAATTTACGATACTGTTTTTTTTACAGTGCCTGAAACTATGGGTGATATGAAGACTATTAGCGAATATAGATATGCTGCTGAAAAATCTGATTTAATTATAACAATTTCAGAAAGTGCAAAATCAGATATTATAAAACATTTTAATGTGAGTGAAGAAAAAATAAAAATTGTAACACCTGGAATTGATTTGCAAAAGTATTCTCATAAATATTCTAAATCTGAACTTGAAAACATTAGAAAAAAATATAATTTGCCCCAAAATTACATTTTATATTTGGGAACAATTGAACCACGTAAAAATATTGAAAGAATTGTAAAATCCTTTAAAAGATACAAACAGGAAATTAATGATGATTTAAAACTTGTAATTGTTGGAAAAAAAGGATGGAAATATGACAATATTATGAAACTGATTGAATCAATGGGAACTGACATTATAATTACAGGCTATATTGATGAAGAAGATAAAGTTCCTATTTATAAACTTGCACAGATTTTTGTGTTTCCATCTTTGTATGAAGGCTTTGGAATGCCAATTTTGGAAGCTATGGCATCAGGAACTCCTGTTATTACATCAAATATTTCTTCAATGCCAGAAGTAGCAGGAAATGCTGGAATATTAGTTGATCCTTTTGATGAAAATGAAATTTTTGGAGCATATAAAAAAATTTTATCAGATGAAAAATTAAAAAAGGAAATGGTGCAACGAGGATTAGAGCAGACAAAAAAATTTGAATGGAAAAAATCTGTAGAAATACTTGAAAAAATTTATGAAGAAATACAATAGACTTGAAGTAAAGTATAGAAAGGTAAAATATGGAAAAATCATTTTATGAATTATGGAAACTGGGAATTAATTTTATTAAAACAAAAATATTTTTTCCAAAGGCTAGATTAATTCGGTTTCCTTTTGATATAAGAGGAAAAAAGTTTATAAAATTTGGGAAAAATTTTACAACTGGAACTGGATGCAGAATTGAAGCATATAGTTTTCAAGATAAAAATATAAGAAATAAAAACATACCCCAATTAATTATTGGAAATAATGTCCAAATTAATGATTATGTCCATCTAGCATGTGCAAATTCACTAATTATAGAAGATAATGTACTGATAGCAAGCAAAGTTTATATTTCTGACTTAAATCATGGAAATTATTCATTTTCAAATGATTTAGAACATTCTAATCCTGAAGAACTTGCAAAAGAAAGAAAAATTTTTACAAAACCAGTAAAAATTTGTGAAAATGTTTGGCTTGGAGAAAATGTATCTGTTTTATCAGGAACAGTAATTGGAAAAAATTCTATAATTGGAGCAAATTCTGTTGTTTCTAAAAATATTCCAGAAAACTGCATTGCTGTTGGAAATCCAGCAAAAGTAATAAAAAAATACAATTTTGAAACTAAAAAATGGGAAAAGGTATAAAAATATACTTACTTCCTATTTTTTTATGATATAATTAAACTAGGAAAAATTGAAGGGAGAATATAAAATATGAAATTTAATGAATACAAATATGAACATTTGGATTTAGAAAAAATAAAAAAAGAATTTTCTGAACTCATAGAAAGTTTTGAAAAAGCCGAAAATGTGGAAGGACAAATTATTGCACTTGATGAAATTATAAAATTAAGAAATCATATCGAAACTATGCAAACACTTGTTTCGGTTCGTCATAGCATTGATACAAATGATGAATTTTATGATAAGGAAAATGAATATATGGATGAAATTAGTCCTATTCTATTTGGATTTACAAATGATTTTTATAAAGCTCTTGTAAATTCAAAATTTAAAGATGAACTTATCCAAAAATATGGAAAATTTTTATTTGATTTGGCAGAAAATACATTGAAAACATTTTCACCTAAAATTATTCCAGATGCACAGGAAGAAAATAGACTGTCCAGCAAATATTCAAAATTAATTGCAAGTGCAAAAATAGATTTTGATGGAAAAGAGCTCAATTTGTCACAAATGGTTCCTTATACACAGTCAAAAGATAGAAATATAAGATTTGAGGCGGCTAAAAAAGTTGCTCAATTTTTTGCTGAAAATCAAGATGAATTTGATAATATTTATGATTCGCTTGTAAAAGTTAGAACTAGAATGGCTCAAAAGATGGGATATAAAAACTTTGTGGAATTTGGATATAAACAGCTTTCAAGACTTGAATATGATGCAAGAATGGTAGAAGGTTACAGAAAGCAAGTGCTTGAAAATATTGTGCCGCTACATACTGAACTTCGTGAAAGACAAAAGAAAAGACTTGGAGTGGAAAAACTTAGATTTTATGATGAAGCTATAAAATTTAATTCTGGAAATGCTGATCCGCATGGGTCACCTGAATGGATTTTAAATAATGGGAAGATAATGTATAAGGAATTATCAAAGGAAACTGATGAATTTTTTACATTTATGACTGAAAATAATTTGCTTGACTTACTTTCTAAAAAGGGGAAAATGAGCGGCGGATACTGCACTTATATTCCAGAGCATAAAGCACCATTTATTTTTGCTAATTTTAATGGAACTTCACACGATATTGATGTTTTGACACATGAAGCTGGACATGCTTTCCAAGTTTACCAAAGCCGTGAATTTGAAGTTCCTGAATACTTATGGCCATCTTATGAGGCTTGTGAAATTCATTCGATGAGTATGGAATTTTTAACTTGGCCATGGATGGAATTGTTTTTTGAAAATGATACTGATAAATATAAATTTATTCATTTATCAGAAGCTCTTTTATTCATTCCTTATGGAGTAACTGTCGATGAATTTCAACATTGGGTGTATGAAAATCCAGAAGCTACACCAAAAGAACGTCGTGAAAAATGGATTGAAATAGAAAAAAAATATTTACCAACAAGAGATTATGGAGAAGTTGAAGAATTAAAAAATGGAATTTTCTGGTTTAGACAAGGACATATTTTTAGCTCTCCATTTTATTACATCGACTATACTCTAGCACAAGTTTGTGCCTTCCAATTCTGGATAAAATCAAGAGAGAATAGAGAAAAAGCATGGAAAGACTATTTGAATTTATGTAAACTTGGAGGAAGCAAACCATTCTTTGAACTTATGAAATCAGCTAATTTGAAAAATCCGTTTGAAGAAGGGACATTGGCTTTTGTAATCCCAAAAATTAAGGAATATTTGGATAATGTTGATGATATGAACTTGTAAATCTGATATTACTTATCATTTAGATAAATATTATGATAAAACTGAACTTAAAAACTATGACTGTTTTATTCAAATCCTAAATTTATATAATGGATATACTTGATAGCCTACGTTTTTTTATTTCTATAAAAGGTCAAGACCCCATGTTTCAAGATATTTATTTTATTAAATTTTGAGCTTGTATAGTTATTGAACAGTTAATTTTTAATAGTTTAATTTTAAACGAATTTGAGTATATTTATAAATATAACCTAAAAAATTTTTAAAATATTTATATTTTTCTATTGATTTTAAAAAGAATTAGTGCTATAATAATTGTAGATACAAATTAATAAAACAAAAAATAAATATATTTAAATATGGAGGTAATTTATAATGATTTACGAAAATGTCTTAGATTTAATTGGAAATACACCTGTGGTAAAATTAAAATTCTTAAATGATGAAAATATAGCTGATATTTACGTTAAACTTGAAAAATATAATATTGGTGGAAGTGTAAAGGATAGAGCGGCTCTTGGAATGATAGAAGCAGCTGAAAGAGAAGGAAAATTAAAACCAGGCGGAACAATTGTTGAGCCTACTTCTGGAAATACTGGTATCGCACTTGCATTAATTGGTAAAGCAAAAGGTTATAGAGTGGTAATTGTAATGCCTGATTCAATGAGCGTGGAAAGAAGAAGCATTTTAGCAGCTTATGGAGCTGAATTAATATTAACTGAAGGAGCAAAAGGTATGAAAGGGGCAATTGCTGAAGCTGAAAAATTAGCAGCTGAAAATGGATATTTCTTGCCTCAACAATTTGAAAATCCTGCAAACCCTGCAAAACACTATGAAACAACTGCAAAAGAAATTTTAGATGATTTCCCTCAAATTGATGCTTTCATATCAGGTGTCGGAACTGCTGGAACTTTATCAGGAGTTGGAAAAAGATTAAAGGAAGAAAGACAAGGAGTTAAAGTATTTGCTGTTGAACCCGCAACTTCTGCAGTATTATCAGGAGAACAACCTGGAAAACACTTTCAGCAAGGACTTGGAGCAGGATTTGTACCTGGAAACTATGATGCCAGTCTTGTAGATGGAATTATAAAAGTAACTAATGAACAAGCGGTAGAATTTGCAACAAGAGCTTCAAAAGAAAATGGACTATTTATCGGGATCTCTTCTGGAAGTGCAATTGCAGCAGCTTATGAAGTAGCCAAAAAATTAGGAAAAGGTAAAAAAGTTTTAACAATCTTACCAGACGGTGGAGAAAAATACTTATCAATTGAAGCATTTAGAAACAGTTTATAATTAATAAAACTTAACTAACTTGGGCAAGGATTCTCTGACTTTTATATAGTATTCATATATAATAACGAGATGAATTGCCTATTTTCATATTTTCATACTTTATGAAATAAATTATATAGTAAAATTTCTTTAGAGCTTAGCTCAAATGTTATACATCATTTAATTTTTATAAATTTAGTATTAAAAAAAACAGAATACGCAATAAAAAGTTGTTTTTAAAACAGTTTTATTATATAATTCAAATATAAATTTTAAGGAGTGTGATTATTATTTTTAAATGGTTAGTAAGTGAAATAAATAATATTGCAGAAAAAGATCCAGCTGTCAGATATAAAATAGAAGTCTTTCTTTATCCGTCACTACATGCGATTATTAATCATAGAATTGCCCACTTTTTTCAAAAACATAAATTATATTTTTTTGCACGGTTAATTTCACAAATTTCACGTTTTTTTACAGGAATAGAAATTCACCCAGGAGCAAAATTAGGAAAAAAAGTATTTTTTGATCACGGAATGGGAATTGTAATTGGAGAAACCGCTGAAATAGGCGATAACTGTGTCATCTACCACGGTGTAACTCTAGGTGGAGTAAGCACTTCCAAAACTAAAAGACATCCCACATTAAAAAATAACGTTACGGTAGGAACAGGAGCAAAATTACTAGGAAATATAACAGTTGGAAATAATGTGAAAATTGGAGCAAATTCAGTTGTTTTAAAAGACGTCCCAGATAATGCAGTCGCAGTAGGTATTCCAGCTAGAATCATTCCAAAAACAGAGGAAGACTATTATATGTGGCATATTTAATAAATTTTTTTATGATTTATTAAAATATTAAATATAAAAAAATTTGACAATCAAAGTAAAATATGGTATATTTTTTATATGGAAATTTACTTCATTTCTTTGATTTGAAATAAAAATTAGGATAAAATTATCCAGAAATGTAAAAGTAAATAAATGTGCAAAAAGAGTACATTTAAAACTAAACTAATAAACACGGAGGATTAAAATGGCAAAAGTAGGAATTTTTTTCGGATCAACAACAGGAGTAACTGAGGATATTGCTCATAAAATTGCAGAAAAAATTGATGGAGCAGAAGTTTTTAACATTGATGGAAATGAGGATAAATTGGAAGATTATGATGTACTTCTTTTAGGTACTTCTACTTGGGGATTTGGAGACTTGCAAGATGACTGGGCAGCAGTTCTTGATGATTTAGCAAGTAAAAATTTAAGTGGCAAGAAAGTAGGATATTTTGGAAGTGGAGATCAAGGAACTTTCTCTGACACATTTATGGATGGAATAGCCATTATTGATGAAGAAATCGAAAAAACTGGTGCGACAATCATTGGAAAAACTTCAACAGAAGGATACGAATTTAACGAATCAAGAGCAGCAAAAAATGGAGAATTTTTAGGACTTGCCCTAGATGAAGTTAATCAGTCTGAATTGACAGATGAAAGAATTGACGCATGGGTTGAACAAATCCAAAAGGAATTTTAATAAATTAAGAGTTATAATGAAACCATGTCTGTGAAAAAATTTTTTTAGAAATATTTTAAATAAAATCATTATTCACAAAAGACAAAATAAATATGATTTTAGCTATATTTATATATAACTAAGATAAATCAATTTTCACAAGTTGATTTTCTCTCCAAAAAATTTAAAAAGGTGTTTTTATAGCACCTTTTTATTATAGCCATTCTTTCAAGAATAAAAGTAAAAAAGTTCAATAACTTCTATTTAAAAATGAAAATTATATTTTATTTATTTTCTAACAAGGAATCTTGATTAAATTATAACAAATCTATTATTTTAACAGGGAATAATTATAACTAAAAAAGAAGTATTTCGTAAGCCACCCAACTCACAAAACAACTTCTCCAAAACTGTAATTTCTTCTCAACTTTTCTCTCTTTTTCTTTTTAAAATAAATTCTCTCTATCTTAATCTGTCCACTTTTTTTATATATAATGACCTTTTTCTTCAAAACATATCTAAATTTCTTAAAACTTATCCTTTTGTAATCTATCTATAAAAAACTTTTTTCTTCTGTTGCACCTGGAACTTTTGCTAATGCTATTTGTTTAGCTCTTGCTGGGGGTTATTTTTGATCTTCTATAAGAACTTTTGTTATGACTAAAATTTGATTTTTTGTAATTTTTACTTCCAGTAAAGCTTAAAACACCTAATACTAAACAACCTAACAACACTACCTTTTAGAATTTATTTCTCATAATCCTCCTTCGAATTTTTTATTTGTAATTACTATTTCTCTATTACATTGTAATATTATCACATAAAGATTAAAGAAAAATGAGAACTTTTAATTTTTTTCTTTTTTCAAAAAATTTTCACAAAAAAAATAGATAGTCTCTATTTTCTGAGATTATCTATTTTTCTAAATTTTCACGACTAAGTTTATGAACATTCTTATTATAATTAATTTAAAAAATTATAATTCAATATCTTCTTTTCTTAATGTTGGGAACAAGATTACGTCTCTAATTGAGGCAGAATTAGTTTGTAACATAACTAATCTATCAATTCCAATTCCTAATCCTCCTGCAGGTGGCATTCCGTATTCTAAGGCTCTTATGTAGTCTAAATCCATTCCTTGTGCTTCATCATCTCCTGCTTCCTTCAATTTAACCTGTTCTTCAAATCTTTCTTTCTGGTCTCTTGGGTCGTTCAATTCTGAATAGGCATTTGCAAATTCTCTTCCAGAAATGAATAATTCGAATCTGTCAACCCATTCAGTTTCACCCTTTTGATTTTTTGAAAGTGGTGAAATTTCTTTTGGATATTCTATTATGAATGTTGGATTAATCAATGTTTCCTCAACTTTTTCTTCAAAGAATAAATTTAAAATTCCAAATTTTGTATAAGTTTTATCTTTTTCTAAAGGAATTCCAAATTCTTTTGCCTTTTCTACGGCTTCTTCATCACTTGAAACTGAATCAAAATCAAATCCAGTTGCTTCTTTTACAGCTTCTTTCATTGTTACTCTTCTCCAAGGTTTAGCTAAATTAATAGTTTTATCTTCATATTCAATTTCATATTTTCCATGCAACTCAAAAGTCAAGCTAGAAATCAAATCTTCTGTCAAGTCCATCATATCATTAAAATCAGCGTACGCCTGATAAAGTTCCATCATTGTAAATTCAGGATTATGTTTTATAGAAATTCCTTCATTTCTAAAACTTCTGTTAATTTCAAATACTTTTTCAAATCCACCAACCAATAATCTTTTTAAATACAGTTCAGGTGCAATTCTCAAGAATAATTCCATATCTAATGCATTGTGATGTGTAACAAACGGTCTTGCAGTCGCTCCACCTGCGATAGGATGCATCATTGGAGTTTCAACTTCAGTAAATCCTTTTTTCTCTAAATAGCTTCTAAAAAACCTGATAACTTGAAATCTTTTTTTCATAGTTTCCATAACTTCTCTATTCATTACCAAATCAACATATCTTTGTCTATAACGAGTCTCAATGTTAGTCAAGCCATGGAATTTTTCTGGTAGTGGACGCACATTTTTAGATAGTACTTCAAAAGAATCCACTCTTAAAGTTAATTCTCCAGTCTTAGTTCTAAATAAATGTCCTTCAAGCCCAATAAAATCTCCAAGTCCCATTTTTTTATAGATTTCATATTGATCTTCCCCAACTTCTTCTTTTTTTACATAATATTGAATTTGTCCAGTTGGATCTTGAATTTTACCAAACCCGTTTTTACCCATCCTTCTGAAAGCAACGATTCTTCCTGCTGTTTTAAATACTTTATCACAACTTTCATCATATTGATTTATTTCAGCAATATCATTCACTTTTTCATATTTTCTTCCGTAAGGTTCTATTCCAATTTCCTTTAGTTCTTCTACTTTTTTTAATTTTTCTTTTATAATACCATTATCATTCTGGTTTTGATTACTCATTCACTTTTTCCTTTCTGCTTTTTTAAAAATATAAATATTTATTTATTTGGAACATCTATAAACTGTAATTCTAAATTTATATTGTTTATCACTTCATTATTATGTATTATATCATATTCTATTATCATTTTTCCATTTTCTTTTTGAATTTTTTTTGTAAAAATTTTGTATTTTCCTCGAAACTGTTTTGTAATATAAGTAAATGGCGTATTTTTATCACTTTGAAAAATCTGTCTAGAATTAATTTCACCATATCGGTAAATTTCAATGGAATTACCTTTATCAATAATTTTGCAGTTTCCATATTCATCATTATAATGATATTCTTTTTTTTCTTCCTGTTCCAATACTTTTTCCAGCTCAAATAATTTTTCATAATTCTGATTAAAATTATCTAGACTTTTTATTTTTATTTTCATTATATTCCTTATTTTTTATTTTTTTATTATATCAGAGAAGTGAACTACTCCCGTTTTTAGAAACGACAGCTTCTTTCTCATAATTTCAATTTCTCTTTAACATTTTCTAGGAATTTTTGATGATGGAAACGACTTATCTATTTTCAAAAATTGATTTTCACTTTTCAAGCTGATAGGTGTAATTATTTATTTTCCCCAATTTCTTCATAAATTTTATTCACAATATACAAAATCATATTGTAAACAAAACGAACGCATCCAAAATTTTTATTTATCAATAATTTTTATTCTTCACTTGGATAAATTCTATATTTAAATGCTAAATTATATTTCACGAAATTACACCTTCTTTTGATTACAATCTAAGTGAATTATATCATATATATTCCTTTTTTCAATTTTTTAGAAAAAAAGCAATTAATCTCCCACTTGTAGAAGTCAGTAACTTCTTGCTATCTTTTGTTAAAAATTATAAAATAAATCTATTCATTTTCATCATCAAAGAAATCATCTAAGAATTCTGATAAATCTTCATCATCGGTTTCTTCTTCATCAAAAAATTCATTTTCATCATCATTCAATGAATCAAAATTACTTTCGTCAAATTCTCCATCTACATTCTCATTTTTATCATACTCGCCAAAATCTTCATTCCAGTACATATAATCCTTGTCAGAGCCGTAATATTCATCATTCCATATTTCCAGCACCTGATCTTCCTCATCTTCATCTAAATCATACAATTCCTCTTCAATACTGTCATAGTAAAAAACCTTCTTTTCCCCAGTTTCACTATCACAAACTAAATATTCCTTATCTCCTACCGTAATATTTGAAAGGCACGTATACTCTTCAACATCCCCTTCGCTATTAGTTTTTTCAAATTCTTCCCCAGCAGAATACATAACTTCCCTCCATTATTTATGATATTTTATATTATTATTGATTGAAATCCATCTATATATTTGCTCTGACAAAATTAGCCGCATAAGCTGATGTGGAAATGTCATCTTTGAAAAACACAGTCTGTAATCTACAATTTTCCGTAAATTATCATCAACTCCATTTGAACCGCCAATTATAAAATTAATTTCACTATTTGTCATTGAAATTTTTTCAATTTTATCAGCCATTTCTTCTGAAGTAAGCATTTTTCCTTTTAAATCAAGCAAAATATTATATGAATAATTTTTTTTTGAAATAACATTTATTATTCTTTCAGTTTCAGAATTTATTGCATTTTCAATCCCTTTGTTATCGTCTTCTTCAGCCAGTTCTATAATTTCAAATTTTGTGTACTTTGATAACCTCTTTGAAAATTCAGCTATTCCCTCTCTTATATATTTTTCTTTTACTTTTCCAATACATACTACATTAATTCTTATCATATTTTTCCCTTATTGTCAAAAGTTTTTTTCATTTTTTTACTAATTTCCCCCTGTTTTGCCATTATTTTTTTCTTCCAAACATTTTATCCAAATCATTTTTAGACAATTTTACAATAATTGGTCTGCCGTGCGGACACGTATATTTTCCCACTTCATGAATCCTTCGTACCATATTCTGCATTTCAAACATATCCAGCTTCTGCCCAGCCTTTACAGCTCCCTTGCACGACATTGAAATAATAATATTTTCTCTCAAATCCTTTATTTCAACTTCATTTTTTAGATCCAGCAAAAGCTGTAAAAATACATTTTCAATACTATCCCGAAAATCAAAGGCAGGCACAGCACGAATCACAATCTCGTTTTCTGAAAATTCATCAATATCAAATCCAAAATCATTAAAAATATTTATATTTTCAAAAATAATATTTTTTTCAATTTGTGTAACTTCTAATTTTAGTGGTAACAATAAATGCTGTGATTCAATTTTTTTATTATAAAACTTATCCTTTAATTGTTCATACAAAATTCTCTCGTGAATAATATGCTGATCATAAATTTCCAGTTCCTCATCTTTCCGAACCAAAATATACGTGTCAAAAATCTGTCCCAAAATATCATAATGAATCTGTTTTCCAATATGCTTTTCAAACGTTCCCACTTTATAATATTCACTTTCAGTATTTTCATTTACACTATTAGAATTTTTTCTTTCGTTAAAATTTTCATAATTTTCAAAATTACTATTTTTACTCCAGTTTCTATTATCTTTTTCACTCTTTTTCAAATTAGAATTTTCAATATTTTGTGAGTTTTCCACATTATTTTCCACAGATTTATCCAAATTCCCATTCATTTTTTTCCAAATTTCATCAAGATTCAAATTATTTTCTTCTTTAACCTTCTTCTCTTCACTATTTGTAAAACCTTTATTTTCATTACTTTTTCCAATATTATCTTCTAAAAATTCATTTTTCCCTTCTAATTTTTCACTACATTCTTTCCCATCAAAAGTTTCCAAACTCAAAATCTTTTGATTTTCCCCCTTTAAAATGTCATCAGAAAATAAATCATCCTTTTCCACAGCGACATTTTCATTAATATTAATATTTTTCTTTATTAAATCAATGTTTGGCTGCCAATTTTCCCTGTCATTATAGTAAAAAAAGTCATCAATTGCTGATTTTATCTCATTATAAACAATTTTATCATTTGAGAATTTTACTATTTTTTTAGATGGATGAACATTCACATCTATTTCCTTTGGATCAGCATTATAAAAAATAATGGCAAAAGGATATTTTCCCTTCATTAACTTAGTATAATAGCCATCTATAATAGCTCTCTCAATAGTTGCTGACTTTACATACCGATTATTTACAAAAGTAAACATAAAATCCTTTGAACTTCGTAAAATTTCCACATTTCCCAAATATCCATATTCAAATTTTTTCAAATTTTTTAAAATCGATTTTCCAAATAATTCAAGAATTGTATTTTCAATTCCTTTTCCACTTGTCTTTATCATACTTTTCCCATCCAGCTCAAGTGAAAATGCCACATTACTGTTGGAAAGTGCCTCCTTTAGCACAATATCCCTAATTTTTCCATACTCTGTTGACATTTTTCTCAAAAATTTTCTTCTAGCAGGCGTATTGTAAAATAAATCTCTAACTTCCATTTCTGTCCCAACATTTCTCGAAACTTCCTCAAATTTCCTCACAACTCCGCCATAACAGCCAATTTTATACCCCACAGGACTATTCTCAGAACGTGTAGCAATCGTAAGCTTAGACACTGCCGCAATAGACGACAGAGCCTCTCCACGAAAGCCATAAGTGCTTAAATTAAAGACATCCTCCTTTTCCTTAATCTTAGAAGTGGCATGACGCTCAACTGACAAAAGCGTGTCATCCTTATCCATCCCAATTCCATTATCATTTACTTTAACATCCACTCCGCCTTTAAAAACCTCAATTTTTATCATTGTAGCCTTCGCATCCAGCGAGTTCTCAATCATTTCCTTAATCATTGAAGCTGGATTTTCTACAACTTCCCCAGCGGCAATAATATTTGATACTTTTTCATCTAGTATTTTTATATATCCCACAATTTATCCTCCTTTTTCATCAGTTTTTCTTTTTTAAGAAAAATACAGCCATCACACAAACAATTAATCCAGTAACCGCAGGCATCAACATTGAAAATGCACTCTTGCCAGTTAAAAGATAGCTGTTAAATATTTTAAAAAATGCAGCTGCTATTAAAATTACTAAAAGTAATTTCCAATTTTTTGTCCAAGTTGAAATTATAATAAAAATAAAAAAAATTATAACAGTAAAAAGCAGGACAATTTTATCCATTGTCCATCCACTTTTCAAATAATTTGCTTCAAAATTTAAAAATTTTACAATTTCAGGATTAGTTATGTTTGGCTTTGGAAACCAGAACATACTCGTAAATAGACAAAAAATAGAAATTGAAATTCCTGAAAATACCTTTTTGTATGCACTCCAGATTATTGGAATAATAAATAATGGTCTGATGTACCAGCTCAATATATTATAATGCCGCTGAAATGCCCATGTAAAAAATATTTCATTATTAAAAAATAAATAAATTAAAATTATTGTTATAATTCCAAATAATATGCCTGTAACTATATCAAATTTTCTTAATTTACCCATTATTCAAAAACCTTTCTAAAATCATAATTTAACAGTCCTACTTACAATAACCTTATATTTTTCCCCAAAAATCCCTGCCAATTTTTCCAAATCCTCTTCTAGACAAAGCACCTTCACATTAGGTCCAGCATCCATCGTAAAATAGCATTTCTCTCCATTATTTCTCAAATTTTTTACAAAATCAATTGCTTCGTAAGTTTTTTCATTAAAATACGAAAATGGAGGATTTGCAGTTTCAGTTGTCTTGTGCATTCTAAGAGCATTCTCTTCTGTCAAAGTTCCCACTTTTTCAAAATCATTTTCAGCAAGATATTTTTTCATATTTATAAAATCAATTTCAGACTGCTTTACCCATTCATCAAAATACGTCGAAGTTTTGGCACAAAGTTCCATTCCATTTCGGCTTGAAATTTTCTTTTTATTTTCATTCAGCACAAGCACAAGCATCGCTAATTTCAAATCTGTCTTAACTTCATAAATCTCTCCAGTATCCTTGTCCCAAGCCGCAATTGGTCCAAAAAAACTTCTTGAAGAAGAGCCAGATCCAAATTTTGAAATTTGTGCAAGTTCAGATTGTGTACAGTTTTTTCCAAAAATCTTATTACACGCCTTTATTATAGCTGATAAACCACTTGAACTGGAAGAGAGTCCCGCCGCTGTCGGCATATTATTTGTTGTAGAAATTTTTACCTTCTGACTTCTATTTTCCCTGAACAAATCCACAACTTTACTAATCTTTTCTGTATGCACACTATCCTGTAATTCTCCGTTTAAATAAAATAAATCCGTCATATTTGAAAATTTATCTTTACAATTTCCATCTTTTATTTCCTTTTCAACAGCAATTTTAATATCCTCATCCTTTATAAATTCCATTTCTGTTTCTGTGAACATATCATTAAGAGTAAGGGAAATACTGCTTGTGGCAGGTATCATTTTTTCTGCATCTTTTTTTCCCCAGTATTTTACAATTGCGATATTAGCATAAGATTTGACTTTTACCATTTTTTCTCCTTTGTTTTCTCGTTAAATTTCTAAATATTAAATTTTTTCTACCCAAATATTTTCCGCTCCACATTTGGTAAATCCATCTTTTATCTTTTCTACAATTTCCAAATTTTTTGCAAGTGCAATTACACAGCCTCCCAAACCTCCACCAGAAATTTTTGCTCCACTTGCCCCATTTTCAATCGCTGTTTTTACAAATAAATCTGTCTTTTCAATAGTTATGTTTAACTTCCCAAGTTCTGTATTTGCCTTTGTCATAATTTTTCCCGCTTTATCAATCATTTCACTTTTTGATTTGCTATTTTCAGTTAAAATTTTAGCCATTTCATCTGTTAAATCTCCAAGTTTTTTTAATGGAATGTCGGCTTTACTTCCAAGATTTTTCACACTTTGAATTGCTTCACTTGTTTTTCCATAAATTCCTGTGTCTGCAATAACAAGGTATGCGTCAAGATTTAAGTCAATGTATGAAAATTCTTTATTCTTTATAAATTTTATGGCTTTATCACTAAGACAAGTTTTAGCATCTAGCCCGCTTGGAGTTTGATGAGCCACAATTTCTGCTGTGTTTACTAATTTTTCCAGCAATTCATCTGTTAAATCTTCTTCAAAATAATCAAATATCGCACGAATTGCCGCAATGCTGACTGCTGCTGAAGAGCCCATTCCACGTTTTTGAGGGATTTGGGAAGTTATTTTGTATTTTATTTTCGCATTTTCTTTTTTTAAATGTTTTAATGCAGTAAAAATGGCGACTGAAAGTGTATTTATCTTATTATAAAAAAAACTATTTTTTGCATCTTCCACTATGCATTCAATTCCAATCTTTCTTAATGGAATAGCAATGGCAGGATAGCCATAAACGACAGAATGTTCTCCAATTAATATAATTTTACTATGTGATTTTCCAATACCTCTTTTCATTTTCACTAAAAATCTCCTATTTTTTAATTAAAGAAAAACGAGCCTAATGACCCGCTTCTTTTAATCTATCTAAAATTTTACTTTTTATTTTCTGTTTTGGTGGAAATGACGGGAATCGAACCCGTGTCCAAAATAGAAAGTCCTTATTATCTTCTACAAGTTTAGTCTATTTAACGCTTTAACCGTTAGATATTAAACAGACAAAAGTCTAAAGGCGAGATTATGAGATTTCCTCAAATGACATAATCATACATTTGAGTAAGCCATTAAAAATGACATCATCTAATGGAAAAATGGCGTTCCCAAAAGAGATGAGCCGCTATCTTAGGCAGCTAATGCGTAATTATCGTTTCCGATTATTTTTAAGTTGGATTTCAAAGCTCCCGCTTACTTGCCAATAATAATCTTTTTATCCTGTCGAAACCAAAACATTCCCTCAATTACTTAATATCTAATTTCAAGTTATTTTACCACAAAAATATTTATTTTTCAACATCCTATTCAAAATTTTTTAATGTTTTGGTGCAAAAATACTTATTACCCCATAAGATGCCAAAGTCATCACTGTCGCAGCTATTATCACTCCCAATCCAATATAAAAAAATGATTTTTTTCTCTCAAATTGAAGCAAAGCCGCAATTAACGCACCTGTCCAAGCACCCGTTCCAGGAAACGGAATTGCCACAAACAGCATAAGTCCAATGAATTCTCCTGTCGCAAGCCCTTCACTACGTTTTTTAGCCCGATTTTCTATTTTTTCAATAAATCTTACCAAAATATTCCGTTTTTTCATAAATTCAAATAGTTTTATTGAAAATAAAAGAATAAACGGCACAGGAAGCATATTTCCCACAATAGAGACAATCATATTCAAATACCAAGGCAATCCAATAGCCGCCCCAACTGGTATTGCACCACGCAATTCAATCACAGGAAGCATCGAAATAAGGAATATTCCTATCATCTTATTTAAAAGCGGTGCTCCTATCAAAGTAACTTTTATAAAATTTGTAAAAGATTTCATCATTTTTATTTTTTACTTTCTCCCTTATAGCTTATTTACGTTAATTTTAAGATAACGTATAATCATTTTAATAAATTTTTGTATAAAAAGCTGCATGAAAGTACTTTACTGTACTCATACAACTTTTCATTTAATATATAATTTTCTTAATAAAATTATTGCCTTATAAAAAACAAGGTTACAAATTCTTACTCTTTAACAAGTATTAACAGCATTTTAAAATTTTCTGTTTCAGCTTCTACAGCATGAGGTATATTTGCAGGAAGAACTGCACTTTCACCTTTTTTAACGACAAATGGCTTTCCATCAACATAATACTTACCTTCTCCATCAAGTACGGTAACCAACGCATCTCCAGGAGCTTTATGCGGATCAAGGCTTTCACCTTTCCAGAAAGACATAATTGTCATTACTAAATTTGGTTTTGCCACTAAATTTTTACTTACAATTTTTCCTTCCTGATAGTCAATAATTTCAGAAAGATTAAAAGCACTTGCACTTTCCAGCATTTTCAATGTAGTATTTTCCATATTCCCATCTCCTATCTTTTCTCCAATTTCAATTAACTTTAAATTATTCCTTGCTTTAATAGAATAATTATGATTTGCTGCTATTTCAAGAAAATATCCATTGGAAATTATTTTCTTACTGTTTTCAATAAAAATTTCTCCATTACCGTTAAAACAGTAATAATAACGATTACCAAGCATAGCCTCTGCCGTTATTTCCTCATCGTCTGCCAAAGAAAATAAAGAAATATAACTATTTGACTGATTTAAGATTCTCATACTTACAACTTCAGCTTCCTTTGATGTGATAAGTTCATTAAAATTTATTGGTTTTGCTATTTCTATTTTAACCATGAATCTCTCCTTATTGTTGTTTCAAAATAATTTTTAAATATTTTTATTATAGTATAACATATATTTTACAAAATATAAATTGATTTTTTAAAAAGAAAATTTAAAATAATGAAAAAAAATAAAAGAAATAAAAAGAAAACCGACTATTTCTAGCCGATTTCCTAAAGTTGATCTTTTTAGAATTTAATTAAATCAATTATTTAGCAATTTTGCTTGCGAAGTATCCTAATGTTCTGATTAATTGAGAAGTATAAGACATTTCATTGTCGTACCAAGATACTGTTTTAACTAATTGAGTATCTCCGTTTTGAACAATTTTAGTTTGAGTTGCGTCAAATAATGATCCAAAGTGGATTCCAACGATGTCAGAAGATACTAATTGTTCTTCAGTATATCCAAATGATTCGTTAGCCGCTGCTTTCATAGCTGCATTTACTTCTTCTACAGTTACTTTTTTATTTAAGATTGATACTAATTCAGTTAATGAACCAGTTGGAACAGGTACTCTTTGAGCAGCTCCATCTAATTTTCCGTTTAATTCAGGTACTACTAATCCAATTGCTTTTGCAGCTCCTGTTGAGTTAGGAACAATGTTTACAGCTGCAGCTCTTGCTCTTCTTAAATCACCTTTTCTGTGAGGTGCATCCAAAGTGTTTTGATCTCCAGTATAAGCGTGGATAGTTGTCATTGTACCAGTTACAACACCAAAGTTATCGTTTAATGCTTTAGCCATTGGCGCTAAACAGTTAGTTGTACAAGAAGCTCCTGAAATAACTGTTTCAGTTCCATCTAAGATTTCGTGGTTTACATTATAAACTACAGTTTTAACATCATTTCCACCAGGTGCAGTAATAACTACTTTTTTAGCTCCTGCTTTTACGTGTTTTTCAGCTTTTTCTTTAGTTGCAAAGAAACCTGTTGCTTCTAATACTACGTCTACTCCTAATTCTCCCCAAGGTAATTTTTCAGGATCAGCTTCTGCGAAAACTTTAATTTCGTTTCCATTTACTACGAAAGCTCCTTCTTTAACTTCAATAGTTCCATTGAATCTTCCTTGAGATGAATCGTATTTGAATAAGTGTGCTAACATTTTAGCATCTGTTAAATCATTAATTGCCACTACTTCAAATTTGTCTGTTTGTTCTGACATTAATCTTAATGCTAATCTTCCGATTCTTCCAAATCCATTAATTGCTACTTTAACTGCCATTTTAATAATACCTCCTAAAAATTTTAATATATATTGATTATATATTATTCCTTACATTTTGAGTATACCACATTTTTTTTGAATTTTCAACGGCAAAAATTAACAAATTTTATATCTTTGGTTAAAATACTAACATTTAAAAAAACAAGTATTTAATTATAATTTTTAAATAAAAAAAAACTACTATAATTAGTAGCAGACATAACTTATAACTTAATTTTTAAAATGGCTGGGCTGAATGGATTCGAACCATTGCATGCTGGAGTCAAAGTCCAGTGCCTTACCGCTTGGCGACAGCCCAACAACATCCTTATACTTTTATCCTTTATGGACATTAACTATTATACAAAAATAATTTTGATTTGTCAACACTTTTTTTATAATTTTTCAATAGAGGTATTGTATAATTAAGTACAGCACCTAAAACATAGTAAAAATGACATCCAAGTTAATACTGCAAAACATAGAAATTATCATTCTTACCATGTAGTATGCTTAATTTTTCAAATATATAGAAAAATTACTTTAAAACTGAGGTCAAAAATTATGAATATTATACCCAAACTAATTTCACTTAATTTTTATTAGCTTGATTTTATTTAATCTTTAATCCCTTTTAGTGCTTTTTCCAAATTTTCAGATTTCCATTTTCCATTTACTTTTACCATCAATGCCTGTAAATTTTGCAATATCACCTCTTCTTCAGTAACTTTTTTAGCTTCTTTTTCAAACATATTTATTCTTTCTTGAATTGCAGCATTGTAGTACTTTCGTTTGATAGGCTCATTTCCTTTTTTCTTCATAATTTCTTCAAAGTCATCTTCACTTATTTTAGCTTTTTCCAAGATTCTTCTTTCTGTTTCCGCATCTATATCTAACATATCTGGAACATTTTTTAGACTTTTAGATTTTATATCATAAATTACTTCTGCTTCATTTTCTGAAAGATAATCTATTTGTTTTACGTCGAATTTCAACTTTGTTTCATCTGCTATAATTCTTGAAATTTGTCTTGTATATTCTTCCACAATCTCTCTTTTTAAAAAATTACTAATTACATAATCTTTTTTAAATAGTTTGTTATATGCCTCTTTTTCGAGATTTTTCTCATTATCTCTTATTCCTTCATTTACAATCGTGAAAAAAAATGAATTCAATCTACTTTGAAGTGATCTTTTTATTGCCATGTCCTCATTCTGTGTTCCTGCTGTAAAAGTATTCCCTACAATGATCATCATAATTAAAAATAATAATTTTTTCATACTTTTCTCCTTAATATATTTTTTATCCTTTTACTAACATTATACCACATTTTTAAAAAAAAATTTAAATAAATTAAAACTTAAGTTTTTCTTACCTTTTTATACTTTAAGTTTTTTTATTTAAAATAACTCAATTCCCACTGTCCATTTCTTTCAGTTAATACTGCCTTTTCATTTGCTGATACTACTGTTTCTAAATTTACATTTTCCAAAGCTTTTCTCATGATATTTAAAATTTCATCTACCATAATGTCATAAATTCGTATTTTTTCTGATTCATTTCCATTTTTTAGCATTAAAGCTTCTATTTCATTTTCATTTTTATAACCTAATTTTTTTAAAACATTAATTCTAATATTTTCTTCAAATTTTTTTTCTATTCCATCCAATGCCTTATCGAAATCCTTCATTTTTAGATCATACACTACTTCAACATTTTTCTTATCAATATATTTAATTTCTTTAACAGCAAATCTTAATTTCATATTTTTTAAATAAATATCAGAACATCCTTCAAAAAATTTTTCTAATATCTTTTTTTTATTTAAATCACTAATTTTATAATCTTTGTTAAATAATAAATCTGCATTATTACTAAAAGTATTTTTTTTCACTTCCGCTAAAGTCTCATTTTCGATCATTTCTTTAATATCTTTCATCTCTTTTTGAAAGGCATTTTCAATTTTACTTTTCTCACTTGCCGATACCATATTCATCGATGTATTCCGATTTTTTTGCACCGCTGTCCCTGCAAGCGCATTTCCCATTACTGCCAACATCAATACAAATAATAATTTTTTCATAAACTCTCCTCACTTTATCTTTTATTTTTCTTTGTCAAAATTATAACACACTTTCTTAAAATATTGAAAATAATTTTTTTTATTTCCACAGATACTTATTAATTTTTTTACTAATTTTATGTAAAAATAGCAAATTTAAAATCATCAAAAATCCAATTATTATAACACATAAAATTAAAATAACTAAATGAATTTTTTTATTTAAAATAATATTCCAGATTATTAAAATTCCTAAAGGGAAAATTATAAAAGAAGTCCGACTTCCTGGAGAAAATTTTCTATATCTAAGTGCATCATATATATGAGGTAGTAAATGTACAATATATACAATAAATAATGACAATACTATTTCATACATACTAAACTCACTTGCAATAAAAAGCAATGTTGATAAAATTATAAATTCTTCAGCAATCATTAATGAAATTGTTTCTGCAGATGGATAATTTGCCTTTTTTTTCAAAAATAATTCATTTTTCATATATTTTACAACTTTATTTTTTTCTATAAATTTTTTCATAAAAATTATTTCTTCAAATTCATGTATCATAAATAGTACTATTGCCATAAATGATAATTTATATATTTCCATTCTCACATTTCCTCCTCAAAAATTGAAATCGTAACTCCTTCCAACTTAACTTTTTTCACCAGAAAACTTCCTCTTTTGCTCGAAGCTAAATAGGCACAAGGTTCGGAAACTCCATACACTCCAATTTGATTTTTTACAAATTCTGAGCGTTCTTCAACTAAATTTTCCATTTTCAAAATTTCTTCCTTTTCAAAAAACTCTATCGGAATATTTAATTCTTCCATTGCTTCTAAAAGACCAATTTCATCAGATTTTACCCAAGCAGATGCAGATCTTTTTATTGAACTCATTTCTAAATTTTGAGTTTCCATTACATAACTTATTTTTTCGATGATTTTTTCTTTTGGTGTATTTCTCTTACAGCCGATTCCGAGAATGATATTTTTGGGAATAATTTTAGAAATTTCAATATTTTTTCTGTTTGAAACAATTATTGCTCCAGCACAAATTTTGTCATTTTCTACGATATTTTTGGGCAAATGAATGCTCACATTTTCTCCATTTACGATAAGCGACGTCACTCTTTTAGCATCCTCAAGATTTTCCAATTTTGCTTTAATTTTTTGCGACAATGTATCAACTGCAATTTTCCCGCCAACATCGGATGCTGTTGTAATTATTGGGATTGCTCCTATTCCATTTGCAATTTTTTTACATTCTTCATTTGCACCTCCGAGATGTCCCGAAAGCAGTGAAATCACAAAATTAGCGTGGTCATCAACCGTGATAACTGCTGGGTCAGTATCCTTGCTTTCAAATTTTCCTTCAATAATTCTCACAACTGCTCCAAGTGCTGCAACAAAAATATGCAAATCATATTTATCAAATGTTTTTTCTAATAAAATTGGCACTCGCTCATTTATTACAAATAAATTTTCTACATTTTCAATTTCAAGATTAAGCATATTCGTTACTCTTTGTGACACATAAATATGCAGATTTTTATAAACATTATTTCTTATTTTTAAACATGTTTCATATCCATTTTTACTGACGCAATACACTGCTGTTCTCATTTTTTCTCCTTTTATTTTTTAAATTTCAAATTTTAATTTCCTATACAATTATTTCTTTTCTTATATTTTACTTTTTTGGTGTATTGTATAATTAAGTACAGCACCTGGAACATATTAAAAAACATAGTAAGATGATTGTTCTTAAATATCTATCATCCAGATAATCTTCCTTATGCGACTTTAAAGATGCCTATATTGCTGAATATTGAAAAATTTAATTTAAGATTCTGCATTAAATACTATATTTTAAAAAAAAGCACCTTTAATAACATTACAGGTACTTTTCTTACTTTATTTTTTTACTTTTCTTTCAAATATTTTTTTATACCATTTACTATTCCTGTTACCATTTTATTTTGGTACTCTAGTGTTGACATTTTTTTATCTTCAGCAGGATTTGACATAAATCCTAATTCGATTAATGTATTAGTTACTTTTGACCAATTTGTACCTGTAAGATCATCTCTGTAGACAACTCCACGATTTTTTGCTCCTGTTGCTTTTACATATTCTGATAATATATCATGTGAAAATTTATCACTAGATTTTTGAACACCCTTTGTATATGGATTTGCTGGTGAAGAAGTTAAGACTGAAGCTCCTTGGGTCGAAGAATTATTGATGCCATCAGCATGAAGCCTTATGTATAATGAACAACCTGCGTTGTTTGTCTTTATTGCACGTTCTTTGTTACTAATATCTACATCATGTGTTTCACGTACCATAAATACGTGATAACCTTCTTTTTGCAATACATCTCTTAACTTTAATCCAACTTCCAGTGTAAGCTGATATTCATATTTTTTTGTTGCTACTCCTCTTGTTCCAGATGATACTTTTAGCTTCTTCTTTGATGAACCAGGTCCAATTTCTTCTAATCCTGAATTTCCTTTAAGCTGATGTCCTGAATCAATACAGATTAATTCATTGTTATTTCCTGATACACTACTTGTTTCAGCTTTTACTGGAATAATTGTCGCAACACTTATTGTCAGCATTGATATTACTTTTTTTATTATATTAAGCATTCCTTCTGTCATGACCTTCCTCCTAGAACTTATTTTTTCATTTTAAGTCTACCACATAATTTTGTAATTGACAATTATATTTTAATTAATTTTTCAAAAAATACACTTGTTTTTTTATAAAATCAGGCTATTATATTATTAGCAGAATAATTTTAAAAATTTTTATATGATAAATAAATGAATATTTAAAATTATAGGAGGTTTTTATTATGATTTCTTTTATTTTAGCGATTGCAGCACTTATTCTAGGCTACGCATTTTACAGCAAATTTGTAGAAAAAGTTTTTGGAATAGAACCTGACAGAGTCCCGCCTTCAATCGAATATTACGATGGTGTGGACTATGTACAAGTTAGCACTCCAAAAGCATTTTTGATCCAGTTTTTGAATATTGCTGGAACAGGTCCTATATTTGGAGCTATTGCAGGTGCTTTGTGGGGACCAGCTGCATTTTTATGGATTGTTTTTGGATGTATTTTTGGAGGAGCGGTTCATGATTTCTTGATTGGTATGCTTTCACTTAGGGATAAAGGGAGCAGTATTGGAGAACTTGTAGGACAAAATTTAGGTGTTGTAATGCAGCAGATTATGAGAGTTTTCTCAATTGTCTTACTTCTTTTAGTTGGAGTAGTATTTATAAAATCACCTGCTGATATTCTTCACAATTTGATTCCAGGCGTTAGTGCCATGACTTTTACAATTATTATCATTGCTTACTACATTTTAGCTACAATTCTTCCACTTGATAAAATCATTGCCAAAATTTATCCGATTTTTGGTTTTGCATTGCTATTTATGGCAATCGGAATTGGAGGAATGTTAATTTATGGACAATTTACAGGAGCTTTCGCAATTCCTGAAGTTACTGAAATTTTTAAAGGAAATCCACATCCTAAAGGAACTTCAATGTTTCCTTACTTATTTATTTCTATTGCCTGTGGTGCTGTAAGCGGTTTCCATGCTACTCAATCTCCAATGGTTGCACGTTGCATAAAAAATGAAACTGAAGGACGCAAAGTATTTTATGGTGCGATGATCGCAGAAGGTGTTGTTGCATTGGTATGGGCTGCCGCTGCAATGACAGTATTTGGCGGAATTAAAGAACTTGCTGCTGCTGGAACTCCTGCAGTTGTTGTAAATAAGGCATCTGTTCAGTTGCTTGGTGTATTTGGAGCATTTCTAGCTGTGCTTGGTGTTGTTGCCTGTCCTATTACTTCAGGAGATACTGCATTCAGAGGTTCAAGATTAATCATTGCCGACATTTTCAAAATTAAACAGGCTCCAATAAAAAATAGATTTTTAATCGCAATACCTTTATTTATTGTTGGTATTTATCTGACAACTATTGATTTTAACATTATTTGGAGATACTTTGCATGGGCAAATCAAACCTTGGCGGCAGTTTCATTATGGACTGCAACAGTTTGGCTTGTTAAGAAAGAAAAACCATTCTTATTTGCATTAATTCCTTCAATGTTTATGACAATGGTAGTTACAACTTACATTGTAATTGCTCCAGAAGGGTTTGTAAGATTTTTCAAGAACGTTCCTGTTCACACTATTGAATTTTATGGTATTTTAATTGCAAGTGTAGTTACAATTATCTGTACAGCATTATTATTTAACTATAAACATCATTTGCATGGAAAATCTCATCACGCTGGACATTTACACGTTGCAAAATAAAATAATTAAATAAACAAAAAATACAGTCAAACAAGGTTTTATTCAGAATTCTTTGCTTGACTGTTTTATTTCTTTTATTTTTCTCTTTATTTTTTAAACTTTTTAATATATAATATCTCTAAAAATAAATTATTTAGGAGAAAAAATGTTAAACTTTATACAAAATATTGATATTTTTATTATTAAACAATTTTACAATTTCCAGCACAGCTTAGATTCTAAGCTACTAACCAGTATACTGATATTTTTTACCAACTTAGGAAATCACGGATTAATCTGGATTGCAGTGACATTGTTCCTGCTTTCTAGCAAAAAATATCGAAAAATAGGATATTTAGCGTTAATTTCATTGATTATAAATGCAATTATTGTAAATGTAATTTTGAAAAATCTTATGCACAGAGCAAGACCCTTTGAGGAAATACTTGATATTATACTTTTAATAAAGGCTCCCAAGGATTTTTCATTTCCTTCAGGACATACTTCTGCTTCCTTCACGATGGTTTATGTTTTTTACAAACATTTAAAAAAATATTTTCCAGTCGTACTGATAACAAGTATCATAATTGCTTTTTCAAGATTATACTTGACTGTGCATTTTCCAAGTGATGTTTTGGCTGGGGTATTAATTGGGCTGTTTTCGGGGTTCTGGGGAGAGAAAATTCTAAACAGAAAAAATAGCTGAGTAGAAAGTCAGAATTTTCTGGCTTTTTTATATATTTTCATAATTGATAATTCAAGTATTTTATAACTGCAATTCCAATAACTACGATTAATGCCGATATTAATATTTCCATATTTTATTTTCTGCTCCTGCCATTTTCAACTTATCATTTCTCTTTTCTCCTACATTTACTGTTATATTTAGGATTTTTATCCGTCATCTTAAACATTATCAATTCAAAATCTATTTTTATCATTCAATTTAAAATATGTTCAATACAATGTTCATTATTTCTCATTATTTTCTTCCAAAATCTTTTATTTTCAAAAAAATAAAAACTATTATAGCACAAAAAATAAAAAATGCCTCGAGATTACTAGCATTATTACTACTATCAATACAAGCCTGTCTTTCCTTAGCATCAACAATACTTTCACAATTTCTCTGCCTTGAACTTCCCGAATGAGATCCGTGACTTCTCCAAAAAGATGTTGAATTTTCTTGTTCGTCGTCACTTGATTTTCTAGATCTTCCATTTCCTTCTCCATCCGAATGGCCGCTCGAATGTTCTCCACCATAATGTCCACCATAGTGATGGCTTCCGCCACTTCCATGAGAATGGCTGTGTCCTCCACCGTGAGAATGTCCACCGCCACCTCTTCTTACTAATTTTTCCATTTTAATCTCCTTTTTTATTCGCTAATTTTTTCTAATTCATTTGAAATTTCCAATTCTTTCACATCATATTTTCTCATATTTTCATATTCATAAGACTGATTAATCCCATTCATAAATATATCTCTACTTTCCACATCTTCCGTTAGATTCTCCTTCAAAAGAAATTTCAATTCCAAATCATTAACCATACTTCTTTTCATCGCCGACAAATAATCATTTTTACTGATATTTTGCCAATTTACACACATTCCGAGCCTTTTTATCAACATCTGATCCAACCAGATTCTAGTCGTTCTTCAATTTCCCTCATAAAACGAATGCATTATATTCATTTCAACATATTTTTCAATTATTTCCTCAAAAGTATTTTCGGGCATTTTAGAAACTATCTTTAAATTATTTTCAAAATACATCGCACGACAAAACACAGTATCGCCTTTCCGAATATCATGTTTCCTTATTTTTCCTGCAGTTCCATAACATTCCTGAAACAAATATCTATGTATTTCCTTCAAGCCTTCAAAAGTTCCCACTTGAATATTTTTCAATATCGCATTGTCAAACAATTCTCTTACCCGTCTTTTGCTCAAAAATTCTTCTTCGTCTTGAGAAACTAGCCTTTTTAAAATTCTATCACTCTCGTTTTCCCAGCTGTATTTATTATTTGCCATTTGCTTTTCCTGCTTTCATAAAATTATTTTTGAAAAACCATTGAATTATATAATATCTCAAATAAAGGAAGTTTTACTACCGCTGTTGCTCTTTCAGAAAAAATTATTTCATCTTCTCTTGTTTTTATTTCTAACATTCCTCCAAAATTTCTGGAAACTTTTATTGGCAGTAGTCTATTCCACGGATAAATTGCACCATCCACAACTAATCCTTCTTTTTTTATTATCAACTTATTATTTGGATTTTCAAAAACTTTACGAGCCTCATTTTGAAGTCTGTCAAGA
Source organism: Leptotrichia shahii (assembly GCF_008327825.1). NCBI lineage: Bacteria > Fusobacteriati > Fusobacteriota > Fusobacteriia > Fusobacteriales > Leptotrichiaceae > Leptotrichia > Leptotrichia shahii. The sequence goes on from NZ_AP019827.1 coordinate 2,072,176, forward strand.
GGCACAACTTTATCTCTCATAGCTTGATAAACTCTATCTCTACGCTTTCCAAGAAAATCTCTTTTACAGTTAATCAGCTTTTATATCTTCTTCTGAACGTACGCCAAAAACTTCTTCCCCACCTGAATTTATAATTTCTTTGGAAACAGGGATTCTGTCAAGCAGATGATTTTTTAGAAGACTTTGTATAGTTTGTGATGGAAAAGCTATTTCAGATATTGTTCTCCAGTAATTTTTATTATTTCTATAAGTCAGGAAATCCCCTGAATATGTTGTTATTATAAAATATTCCAAAGATTTATAATCTATATCTTCATTTTCAACATTTGTAACAAAAGTATTTTCCTTCAATTACACAGTTCTTATCCCATTAAACAATATTGTCATCAATATCGAAAAACAACAAAATACCGAAACTATCAGACCAAGCAACGCCACTTGAAAAAAAGGCATCAAAATCCCAGAAATTCCACCAATAATAACCCATTTTAATAAATTTCTATACGTAACTGTGCTAAATTTTATAAATACTTTCTGATTATCCGAAATATCCACACAATTTACTATTTTTTCTTCTTTCCTCCCTAATTCTGATTGCTCTCTTATTCTTTCCGTTTCTACGTAGCTTTTTTCATCTTTCATAATTTTTATCCTCCTAAGTTTTTTGTATTTTTATTTAAAATTCGTAATCAAAACCTCTCTTGTTATAGTATTTTTATTTTTTACCTGATAATTTGAATTATAATAATTAAAATCAAGATAGTTTACAAAAAAATTATTTTTTGAGCACCAGTTCTTTAAAATTCTATTTTCATTCCCTTTATGTTCTATTACATTTGAAAGAGCGAATCTAATTGTTCTTTCATTACAATTTTCTAAAAATTTCAATAAATCCTTTTCATCATTTTCAGTCCAGGAATTATTTTCATTATAACTTGCCTGACCCAATAAATACGGTGGATCAAGATAAAAAAAAGTGCTTTTACTGTCAATTTTATCTAAATTTATATCACGAAAATCCATATTCTTAAATTTTGTTTCAGCTAATTGTAAATTGTAAATAAAATTTTTTAGTTTTTTTCGTAAATTAAAATTAAAATCCCTTTTTCCAACAGGTAAATTAAATTCATTTTTCTTATTAAATCTAATCTGATTATTAAAAGAATAAAATATTAACAATAAAAATAATATTTCCTTTTTTTTATTATTATAATCTTCTCTTAATCTCAAAAATTTTTCTTTATTGTATTTTCCTAAACCATCATAAGAATTACATCCATAATATTCATAGCCATTTTTAAAGGAGTTACTTAAACCATAATACTCTATTTTTTCTTCAATTTCTTTTTCCAGCTTTTCGTAATCCTGTTTTTTCAAAAACTTAAGTAACTTTATTAACTCCTTATTTTTATCAATTCCAATTATCTTTTTTGCATTAAAATTAACTCCCACATTAAAACCACCACAAAAAATATCATAAAAAACATCAATATTTTCAGGTATTTTTTCGAAAATCTGTTTTAACAACCTGAATTTTCCGCCTGTATAATTAAGTGGTGACTGAACCATATTTTTCTTTATATTTTCTAATATAAAAAGTTTATTTTCTTCTGCTACTATATTCTCTTCCGTTATATTATTTATAGTATTTTCCTTACTATTTTTTTTATTCTTTCCAACTTTCCTCACCCTACAAAAAAACACTCTTTCAGTATGATTTTTAATATTCGTTTTACCGACTGTAAATGGACTAAAATCCTTTTCAAAAACTGTAACTTCTCCCTTAGATTTTAATATTTCCAAAATTTCATTATCGTTAATTCTTGCATTTGAACGAGAATTTGCCTTTTGTTGAGTATTATTATATGAAAAAAGAATATATTTTGCTTCAATATTTTTAATCAACTCTTCTAAAGTCTGTTTAGCACTCGATAAACAATATTTACTTTTTATATGAGTTCTATCCATTTTTTTAGCAATTCCAAAAACCTCAGGTTTACTATTTGTTGCTATATTTTCTAAAAAATGATAAGCATCACTATACTGCCTTGAATTATATGGCGGATCAATATACACAATATCTGCTTTAATTTTTTTTACCAATTCATTTGCATCCATACAAAAAATTTTATTGTTTTTATTATTTTCATTTTCAATTTGAGGAAATTTCAAAATCAATTCTTTTTCCAAATCTCCATTTTTTCTGTATGCATCATAATGTCCCACTGTATTAGCAATTCTATCAACAGCATATATCAAAGATGTTATTAATATTGCCTTCTCTCGTTTATTTATTTTTTTTTTCTCAAATAAATCATCAATATCATCTCTTATAAATCCAACTTTTTTTAAATTTTTCTCATTTAAATATGTATCTTTAAAATTTTCAGAATAATAATTGTTATCTTCAACAATCTTTTTATTATATTTTTTCATGATCTCAATCAATTTTTTTTCATCATATTCCAAATTTGAAAAAAAACATTCATAAGAAAAATAATTACATCTTAGCAAATCATTCAGTACAACATCATACTTTTTATTAAAATAATCTGCTACAACTCCTGTTCCTGCAAATAAATCAAAAAATACTTTACTATTTTCTGTATTTTCTTCTACTATTTTTTCAATAAATTCCAACAACTTATATTTACTTCCTAAATATCTTCTATTATATATTTTAAATCCAATATTTTCTCCTTTTACAGAGTTATTCCACGTATCTTCACACCAGTTTTTGCCGATAAATTCTATTTTGTTGTAATTCTCAAAAACTCTATTTAGAAAATATTTATAATTTATATTATTTTCAAGCAAATAAACTATCTTATCTATTGTCAAAGAATAAATCTTTATTCCATTTGTATATTTTTCTCTATTTTGTGTTGATTGAAGTCGAATTTGTGAAGTTGCTCTAAAAATATTAATTACATTCATATCCAATTCATTTGCAACAAAAAAAGTATACGTTTCTTTATTTTCTTCCATATTTTTTATTGTCAAATTTGTTGTATGGCGTATTACAGGCTCAAGTTCTCCTCTTTTTTGAGTATTTTTATCCATCAATGTTGCTTCCAGCATAACATCAAAATCTGAATATTCTGCAATTATGTCACCATCGCCACCTGGAGCATGTGAAAGCGGAAATCCATCTCCATCAAGTGACAATTTTAGACTTTTCTTCAAATTAAATTCTTTATTGGAAATTCTATGCCAGGCGATTGCCAATATATATTCAAAAATTGTAGGGACTTTAGCATTATCTGTAACTTCTTTTAAAATTTTTTCATCATTTCCCCTATTTTTAAACAAATTTAATATGGTACAGACTTTGTCATTTGAAAATCTTTCTTCCAATTTCTTTTCAAAATCTTTATCTATTTTGTCTGAAAAATATTCAAAAATTGATATTTCTTTTGGAATATTATTTACTTTTCTTAGTTTTTCTATAAAACTTTCAATTCTCTCTTCTGATAAATCAAAAATCTCTGAAAATGAAACATTTTTATGAAAATTATCCTTGACTACTTCATTATTTAGCTTTTTCATACCTATAATTTCTGAAAAAATATTTTTACTCAACCATTTATACGATAAATTTACCAGTCCATTCTCAAAACTAATTATTCCTGAAAGATTAAAAGTTCTAATTGTCATATCATTATATTCAAAAATCAAATCATAATTTTTAGAATCTCGAAATAATTCATAAAATAATTTATTGAACTCTTCAATATTTTTAGCTTCAAATATCGTTTTTTTATTCTCTTCAAAAAATTCCTTTAATGTCTTACAAAATTTAAATGGAACTTTATTGTATCCAAAAGCCTTTTTTATACTATCCTTTTTACTTATTTTTTCTAGTTTTTTATATATTTCCAAATTTCTATTTTCAAAAAAATCTAAACAAGTTTCATAAAACTCAAAATAATCCTCTATTTTCCCCTTACTTTTTCTATTTAAAAAATATTTCTCAAATTTTTCTTTTGAAATCCTATACTTTTCTTCAAATTCTATTTCTGAAGGCTCTTCCTGTATATATCTTGAAATATATTCACCAAAACTTATATTCTTATTTTTTACTAATTTATATTTATCTAATATTTCTCTATATTCTTCGTCTGCTTTACCAACTCTGATTAAAGACAAAATTGTACAAAATTCCTTTTGTGGAATATTATCAAATTTACTAAGTAAATAAATTCCCATTCTAAATGGATAAATGTAATTTTCTCCTTCAGATTCATAAACTCTCAATTTCAATAATTGTCTTAAAAAAATAATATTGTCTGCTGATAAATTAAATAATTTTTCAATATCATCCTGTTTTGTATCTCCGTCTAGCAACACTTCTCCAATTTCTGTTATTTTTCTTTTTTCATCTACAAGTCCAATTTTTACAAGTGCATTTGTATAAGTTCTTCCTCTTTTTTTCTGTTCTGAAATAAAATATTCTAGCAAACTTTTATAATCTTTAACTATTTTATTATTTTCATATTTCTTATCTTTATATTTTTCAAAAATACTTTCTTTAAATTTATCAGATATAAAAGAATAGTAATCCCCATAAAATGTATCATCTATTAATCCACTTTTTGCAACATATTGATAAAAAGCCATTTGTGAACTATTCTTCGTATCCCATTCTTCTAATTGTTCTGTAATTCCCTGTAACATTACAATCATCTAATAAATTTTTTCTTCTAAAACTTGTATCTCCTAAGTTCATTACAGAATCTTTATTCTGTAGCTTCATTTTTTTCACTCTCCCATTCAAAATAAGCTTCTACAATACTATTATTTGAAATATTATCATTATTCTTAATTTTAGAAAAAATATATTCTCTCACTAATTTTATTAATTTTTTATTATTTTTTTCTAAAAGATTTTTTATTCTTATTTTTGAAAATTTCTCTAACTCATTTTCTGTAAATTCAGAATAATCAAAATTTTCTTGATTTAATATGTATTTCCATAATATCTCTGACTCATATTGTTCCAACGATTTAAAAAATTCCTTATTTTTATATTTTTTTAATTTTTCTATAAAAGAAATCGGTAATCTATTATTTAAACCCGATACTAATAAAAAATCTAAAATCTTTTCTTTTTCAGATGTATAACTTATTAAATTACTTATATCTATATCTTTTTTTTGAAAAATTCTATCTAATTCTTTTATTATTTTATCTTCTGTTTCTGGAATAAAATCTATAAATTTTTCATTTAATAAAAAACTATAAACTTCTATATTTAGTGTATCTTTTATTTCTTTTAGTATTTCATTTTTTAACTCTTCAAAATATATTTCATCTATTATTCTTAAAAAATAACATTTTATTTTTAAATTATTTTTATTAATAAAGTTTTCTATTTTATCATTTTTTGAAATTTTTGGCATTTCTTTTTTTTTAAAATAGTGTGTAATGTGATCCAATAAATTTTCATCTATTCTTTTCCTGTCAATTGAAAAAATCTTTTCCAATATCTTATCAAAAAACTCTTTGTTTAAATTTTTAAAATTTTTATAAATTATAACTCTAAAGTTATCTGCTACCTCCAAAGCATAATTATTTTCAAAAAAGACATTGCTATTTTTATCATTTAATATTATGTCAACTAATTTTTCAAACTGAGTTTCTATTAAATCTAATTTTGAGATTATTAGTAAAATACTTTCTAAAGTATCTATTTTTTCCATAAATTCGTTATCATTCTTTATTATCCAATCAAGTATATTTTTGAGTAATACAATTAATTTATCGAGAATTTCTTTCTCACATTTTAAATCTTTTATCTCATATTCATTAAATAATTTTTTCAAATCACTGTAACTTAATTCTAACATCATAAAAAAATCAAAATATTCAAATTCTTCTATAAGGTTTCTGTTTTTAAACATCTGATTTTTGACCTCGATATTCTTATTAGTATACGACATGAGTAAAATTTCAATGTACTTTTTCATAAATTCTGAATAATCAGAAAATGAATTTCCAAATATTCCATTTAAAGAACAAAAATAAAATAAATCTCTTGACAAAATTATAGCTTTGTATGACGGAGGTGTTCCCATTACATATGAAGCACTTTTCCCTTTTCTTACTTTATCAAATAATTTGTTCATTTCCTTATTTAAAGCTTCTAAAGTTGAATATTTAAATATTTCATTAAAAAGTTCTGTTTCATATTTAAAATATTCAAAATACTTATCTTCCAAACTTTCTTCTATACTTTCAAAAGTTTTATTTAAATTTTCTTCTGCATGTGTTATTTCTATAAATTCAATAATACTCAATATAAAGTTATCCCAAACTAATTTTTCATTTTTACTATTAACATTTTCTTTTTCTTCTATCATACTTTTTATTGTTTCTTTTGCTTTATTTATTTTTTTAAAAAATAAATATCCATATACAATTACATATTTGTTAATATTGTTATTTTCTTTGTATTCTTCTACTAAATTCTGAAAATTTTTGTAATCATAATCACAAATTATTTTTAAAAATTTTTCTTCTACTTCTATTTTTTCTTCTAAAATATTTTTTTGTTCTTTTCTCTTAGGAGTAATTCCTTTTTCAGAAAAAGGAATTAGTATTTCTTTTTCATTTCTATTTATCCTCTGCAAAATTTTTTTTATCCTTGATTTAAAGAGTATCTCTTCATATTTTTCTATATCTTTAAACTCTAATCTTGTATATAAAATTCTTTTCCAGTCTTCATCTATACGAATTTCAGAATATTTATTAAGTTTATTCCAATTGTGCTTTGTTAAATAATTTAAATTTATATATATTTCAAAAATTTTTTCTTGCTTCACTTTCTCTTTTTCATTATAGATATTCGATAAAAATTTAGTTAAAGTTTTCTCGTAATTATTATTAAATCTTTCTTTTTTATTTTCATATAGTACTTCGTCGTTATTATCATTCAAAAGTTTTAATGAAATTTTATTTATCTGTTCACCATTTTCTTCCTCTTTATTATCCTCGTTTGTAAATTCAACAAGAAATGCCTTTCTAGTTTTCTCTTTCAAAATTTCTTTTATCCAATTCATAATTTGTTGCACATTTGTATCACTGTATGAATAACCTATAAATAGTACTGTATTTGTTGTAAATAAACCTTTTACAAGAGTTGAAATTAATTGAAAATTTTTTTCATAATTATCATAATCACTTTTCTTCAAAACTATATTTTTATTTTCAAAATCACCATGCATTTTTATAAGCATTCTGTTAGAATTAGTGTACGGTAAATCTTCATCTTTACTTACAATTTGTAAATTTTTTATTTCATCTTCAATTAATGTATCATAATTTGTTGTAATTATATAAGTCAATTTCATTTTTTTTAAAATTCTATGAATAGAATTGGTAACATATTTCCCTAAAAATCTTTTTTCTGCAATTTCATAATATTTCAAACTACCATATCTTTCAAAAACTTCTTCTGGTATAGTTAAAAATTGTTTTGATGTAAATTCTTTTATTCCTCTATAATCAGCATAATCTTTTATTAATTCTTCCCATTCTGGCAATCCACTATTTTTGGAAACTCCTGAACCAACAAAGACTACTAACTTCCCTTTTTCTAATTCTTCAGCTAAAAATCTAATATCTTGTTCTAACACTTTTCTCCCTTCTCTATTCCAAACTCTCCAATTCCCCACTCTTCACATCCCATTCTTCCATCTTCTCCATCTCTTCTTCTTCCAGCCTGTCGAGTTTTTCTTGCACTTCCATCAGTTTTTCCATATTGTTTTCTTTTCCAGCTTTTTCGTATTCTACATTCAAGTTTTCTCTCATTTCTGTGATTTTTTCCATTTCCTTTTCCAGTTTTTCAATATCACGTTTCAATTTTGCGATTTTTCTTGACTGTTCCTTCTGCTCCTGATATGAAAGTTTTTTCTCTTCCTTCGTTTCGATGTCTGTTCCTTGAGAAGCTAATTTTGCTATTTTTAGGCTTTCTTTGTAGTCTTCGTAATTTCCCTTAAATTTCGTAAGAGCATTTTCATCAAGACAGTAAATTGTGTTGCAAACTGTGTCTAAAAAGTGTCGGTTGTGGGAAACGACTAGCATTGTTCCGTCAAAATCCTCCAAAGCATCCTCCAGCACTTCGATAGAATAAATATCCAGATGGTTTGTCGGCTCGTCTAAAATCAGAAAGTTGGCTTTTTCCATATAAAGTTTCAAAAATGCCACACGGACTCTTTCTCCACCGCTTAGCATACTGATTTTTTTCTGCACATCGTCGCCTGAAAACAAAAATCCACCTGCGAGTGTTCGCAAATATTCTTCTGTCAAGTCAAGTGAATTGTTTATTTCCTGTAAAATCGTATTTTCTCGCGAAAATTCCTGATGATTCTGATCATAATATCCGATTTTTAGCCTTGTTCCAAACTCAATTTCCCCTTTATCCTTCGGCAACTTATCCAAAAGTATTTTTAAAAGCGTAGATTTTCCAATTCCGTTTTTCCCAATAATTCCTACTCTTTCTCCACGGAAAAGTTCAAAATTTATATTATTCAAAACTTTTTTCCCGTCAAAGCTTTTAGACAAATTTCTAACTTTCAACACATTTTCTCCACTCATTTTAGCCGCTTCAAATTTTAGCCTCATTCTTTGCGGATTAAATACAGGATCTTCCATTCTCTCGATTCTATCCAGTATTTTTTGCCGTCCTTTAGCCTGTCTTGCCTTTATTCCAGCTCGAAATCTGTCAATATATTCCTCCATTTTCTTAATTTTTTCCTGCTCCTTCTCATATCGCTTGATTTCTCCCTTCAAAATCATCTCCTTTTGAAGAATAAACGATGAAAAGTTGCCATCATACTTATGAAGTTTTTTATTTTCCAACTCAAAAATTTTCGTACAGACATTATCCAAAAATATTCTATCGTGAGAAACAAGCAAAAACGCCTTATTATACTTTTTCAAATAATCCTCAAGCCACTCAATCGAAATCAAATCCAGATGGTTTGTCGGCTCATCTAAAATCAGCAAGTCAGGTTCAGACAAAAGCAGTTTTGCAAGTGAAACACGTGTTCTTTCCCCACCGCTCAAATCCTGCAATAGCAAATTCTCATATTCTCCAGTAAGCTCAAGCCCTGTAAGCACCTGCTTAATCTTGTATTCAATCTCATAACCATTTTTTGCCTCGTAAACAGAAGAAAGTTCCGCAGACTTGTTAATCAGCTTTTCCATTTCATCTTCATTCGCTGTTCCCAAAAGCATATTAACCTTCTGAATCTCATCCCAGATTTTTCTTTCTTCCTCAAAAATAGTCATCATTTCCTCATAAATCGTATTTTTTTCATCTGAAAACTCAGTATTCTGTGACAAATACCCAATTTTCATAGAAGGACTTTTCACAATATTCCCAACTTCATTCAAATTATCTTCCGCCCCATCAATTCGCTCTCTATCAAGTAACATCCGAATAATTGTCGATTTCCCAGCTCCATTCACCCCAACAAGCCCAATCTTATCTCTCTCCTCAATCGTAAAATTAATATCTTTCAATATATATTCCCCAGCAAACTGCTTATACACCTTATTAAATTGCACTAAACTCATCAAATTTCCTTCCTTTTCTCTATATTTTATTAAATTATTTTTTTATATTTTATATTTTAATTTTATTCGTTAAATTATATCATTTTTGATATTTGTTTACAATGTTTGAAAAATTTTCACAGTTTGAGAAATTTTCAAAATATTTAAGTTTGACAAAAATATTAAACTGTGATATTATAATATCTATAAATTTTTAAAAAAGAAGGTGATTTTATGAACAAAAAGAAAATTAACACTATTGTTGGTTCAATTGGAGCATTTATTGGAGTTTTTGTGTTTATAACCTATATTCCTCAAATTATCGCTAATTTAGGAGGAGAAAAAGCTCAGCCTTGGCAACCGCTCACAGCTTCAATTTCTTGTCTAATTTGGGTTATTTACGGATGGACTAAAGAACCTAAAAAAGATTTTATTCTTATCGTTCCAAATTTAGCTGGGGTGATATTAGGATTTTTAACTTTTATTACAGCTTTATAAATTTTTATTTATCATAAATCATAATATTAATTGCAAAATTTTACCAATTTTCCCTAACATTTTTCTTATAGATTTTCCTATCCTATAAAATAAAAAAATTAGGCAAATGCAAGATAATTTCACAAAATAAAATAATCCTCTTTGCCTAATTAAATATATTTATTTTACAATATTTTATTTTTTACCGCCAAAAAATTTACCAATCATCCCAGTCAAATCATCCATCACATTTCCATCTTTGTTTGTATCCAGTAAATTTGTAATCATGCTCATAATCCCGCCTTCTCCAGCAAAATTCGCTGCCAAATTTGAAGTTAGATTTCCAATTCCTTGCACATCCAAATTATTTTCTTTTTTCTGCTGCCCCAATGCTCCTAAAACTAACGGTGCTAAAGTTTCTAATATTTTTAAACTTCCTTGTGAATTTAAACCGCTTGATTGAGAAACTGCATTTGCCACATTTTGTGTATTCCCGCCAAATAGATGGTTTAAAATCCCTGCTCCATCTTTTAAATCAGGATTTTGCAAATAGCCACCAAGATTGTTTAATACTGATCCATCGTGCTGTTCCAATGCTTTATTCAAGCCTTGTGCCTTTTCACTATTATTTGCATTTTCATTAACTGCTGCCAAAATTGCTGGTAGAGCTGCCGCTACTCCATTCCTTACATCTGTACTGCTCCCTCCAACTTGTTCAGCTAATTTTCCTAGATCCTGTCCTTGTAAAAGTCCTAATAATGCTTCTAAATTCATTTTCCCTCCATTTTTTTAATTAAATTTCAAATTTTTAAATCATTTATTCTTTTCTAATTTTGCTAAAGTTTTTTCATCTGTTTTTCCTTTATTGGCAAAATTTAAATTCTGAATACTTGTTACTGCTTTTTCATCTTCTGATTCTCTAGCGAAAAATATAAATTCTCCTGTTGCAGAATCTATTCTTATTCCATAAATTATACCATTTTTATAAGTTAAAAGGCTTGATAATTCCTTTTCTCCTAAACTTGATAAAATTTTTGTATAAATTGCCCTAGCTTCTGAATCCTTAATATTTTCATCCGACACTTGTATCAAATTTACAACCATATTTTCAATAATTGCTAAATTAGCCCCATTTACATTATTAACTTTTAGAAATATGCTAGTTGCACTTATTCCGCTATAATCAAGTGCATAAATTGCATCTCCTCTTGAGTGTATTTTAACATAATAATAATTTCTATTTTCATAGCTCAACTTTTCAAAGTTTCCAATGCTTATCTTATTATCTTTAGATTTTTTTGAAAACGTTTCAATTATTTTTTCTATTGAATTATTTGAAAAAATATTTTCTTGTGTAGTTTTACTTTGTAAATTTTCAAAATTTTTCTTTTTTTCTTTCTTTTCATTTCCCTTTTTTTCACAACCTATCATAAAAATAAATAAAAAAAGCAAAAGTATATTCATTTTTTTATTCAACATTTTTGTTACCACCTAATTCTTTTTATACAGTAAAATCTCTTTAAAGTTAAACTTAAAAAATTATTCAGTTTGAGATTAAAGGGATTAATACCATTTCCCATTTAAATAGCGGATTATTTATGAATTTTTTACAAGGGTTCAAGATTCCTTTGTTAGCAAATGATATAAATACAATTTCTGTTTTTTAAATGGAAGTTAGTATAAGTATATTTGATACATTATACAATATTATTCTTAATTTTTCCATATTTTTTCAAAAAAAAAGACCATTTATAAACAAGTTAATACTTATTTTAAATAGTCTTAAACTTTTAACTGCTTACAGTTAAAATTATAAATATATAACAGCAGTTTTTGCTAAAAAGAAAAATTTATTATTATTTTTCAATTTTTGTATAAGGCATTAAAGCGATTTGTCTAGCTCTCTTAATTGCTTTTGCAATTTTTCTTTGAACTTTAGCTTCTAATCCTGTTACTCTCGCAGGAGAGATTTTTCCTTTATCATTCATAAAGTTTTTCAATAATTCAACATTTTTATAGTTGATATCTTCTACTTTAAATTTAACTTTTGGTCGTCTTTTTCTTCTTTTAAATTCTGTAACTGGTTTAGCTCTCATTAAATTCACACCTGCTACTAAAAATGTATTAAAACATATTTAACACACTAAAATATTGCTGCTTCAGCGAATATACTTTCGATAAGTTCTTTTATTCTCCACAGCCGTAAATTCCCGACTAGCCATCGGTACACATAATATATTCTGAGTCACTAAATTGTAGCATTTCTCCTTCTTTATTTATTTAGAATATATTATTTCTACTAAAATGCTATAGTTTTTAGCATTTTTTCAAATTAAGACTTTCCTAATTGCTAAAACGGAAACTCTTCGTCATCTTCCATATCATCATTATTTTCGTACGTATCATTGTGAACTGGTTTATTACTGCTGCTTCCGCTATTTCCATTATAAGGCTGATTTTGCTGATATCCGCTACCATTATTGCCATTTCCTGAATTTTCAACAAATTCAAAACTATTTACAACAACTTTCGTAGATTTTCTTTTTTCACCGTTTTGTTCATAACTACTTACATTCAAACGTCCTTGTACAAGAATCTTTCTGCCTTTTCTAAAATATTCGGCAATAGTTTCTGCTGTTTTTTCCCAAACAATACAATCAATAAACTCGGCTTCATCTTTTGTCTTTTGCACAGCTAACGTAAAATTAGCGTATGCTTTACCTCCTGAAGTATATTTTAATTCAGGATCTCTTGTCATTCTTCCCATTAATATTACTACGTTCATCATTTCCCCCTGATTCTAATATTTTTTATCTCAAAATTAAAAACCTCAAATTTTTTATCCATAATTAAATTAGTCATTTTTAACAATCATATATTTTAAAATTGATTCATTAATGTTTAATTTTGATTCAATTTCAGTAAATTTAGTTCCATCTGCTTGGAATGTTGTTAAAACATAATATCCATTTTCTTTTTTCTTAATTGGGTAAGCTAATTTTCTATCTCCCCAAACTTCTGTTTTAACTTCAGCTGATCCAGCAGCTTTTAATGTTTCTTCTACAAATGCAACTCCAGCTTGTTTTTCTTCATCTGTTAATTGCGTAGATAAAATAAACATAATTTCGTAATTTCTCATTTCTTTCTCCTTTCCTATGGCTTTTTAGCCCTACTTCTAAAATAGAGCAGGTTCTATAATTATAACAAAAAAGCCTAATAAAATCAAGTCATTTTCAAAATTTATTTAAATTATTCTGATAATATTAAACTTTTATATTTAATTATTCTTCAAAAAATGGTGGAAGTACAAAATCTCCTGAATCTTCTATTTTTTCTTCCTCTTCATAGCCATTCCCTTCATTTTGATAATTATCTTTTTCATTCTCTTCTTCTTTTGACTTTCCTTCTGTTTTTTCTTCAGAAGGAGCAAATCTTATTGTTTGTGAAGATTTTGATTCATTTGTTAAAAATTCATCTTCAAAGTCTGTTGCCACTACTGATACACTTATTGTTCCTTCCAATTCAGGCTCCATTATATAACCCCACAATAAATTAGCTTTATCATGCCCAGCTTTTTCTGAAATTGTTTGAGCAACTTCTTGTATTTCCTGTAATCCGATATCTGGACCAGCTGTAACGTTTATCAATATCTTTCTTGCACCTTCAATAGATTTTTCCAATAATGGACTGTTTAATGCCTGAGCTGTTGCACTCTTAGCTTTTTCATCGCCATTTGCCTCTCCAAATCCTAACATTGCAATTCCTGAATTTTGCATAATAGATTTTACATCCGCAAAATCTAAATTTACAATTCCTTGTTTTGTAATCAAGTCTGAAATACCTTTTATTCCCATTTTTAAAACTCCATTTGCCTCTTTAAACGCATTCATTAATGAAATATTCATTCCTGGTATTTCAAATAATCTATCATTTGGAATAGCTATTAAAGTATCTACATTTTCTTTTAAATTATCAATTCCAAGTGCAGCATTATTTTTCTTTAACGGTCCTTCAAAGCTAAAAGGCTTAGTTACAATAGCTACAGTTAAAATTCCCATTGTTTTTGCCACTTCAGCAATAATTGGAGAAGCTCCTGTTCCTGTTCCACCACCCATTCCAGCAGTTATGAATAACATATCTGTACCTTCCAGAACGTCTTTTATTTTTTCTTCTGATTCCTTTGCGGCGATTCTCCCTTTTTCAGGATCTGCGCCAGCTCCCATTCCTTTTCCTAAAAGTACTTTTATAGGGGCTTTTGATCTATCTAAATCCTGCTGATCTGTATTTATGGCTATAAAATCAACAGTTGTTATATTACTTTCTATCATATCGTTTATTGCGTTTCCACCTGCTCCACCTACTCCTACTACTTTCAGTTTCGCCGCATTACTAAAGTTATCCATTTTTTCTTTGCTACTTAATTTAATAACTTTCAAAGTAGCTTCTCCTTTCTCTTAATTTTATGTAAAATATCATTTTACAACAATATCTATAAATCTTAAATCCATAGAAATTACTGGACGTTCTTTTTTTATTCTTTCATATAATTTATATGCATCATCATATTTTTTTTCTGTTACTAATGTATCTGTTAATATTCTCACATTATTTGTAAGAAGTATTTCGTAGTTTTTTTCAGATTGTCTTATTTCTGAAATCATAGCATAAAAATCTTTATTTTGTATTTTTGAAAGTATTGTTTTCATTTCCTTTAAACTTTCATCATTTGTGTAATCTATTATAGGGATATTTTTTGCTGGTTCTTCCAAAATATCACCATATATATTTAAATCTTTATCTGCTAAAAGTGTTTCATCTCCTTTTTTTACATATACATAAGGCTCTCTTTCCTCTAAAAGAACTCGAATTTTACTTGGAAAAAGTTTTTTTACTGATACTTTTTTTACCCTTATATCGGTTTTTATACGATTTTCAATCTCACTAGTATTTAAATATACAATATTCTTCCCTTTCATCTGTTCAAGCTGAGCCACAATATCCTGTTTTAACAAATTAGACTGACCTTCCACTAAAACTTCCTGAACTTTAAAATAATCTGTATCAATAAATCTTTTACCAAAAAACATTATTCCTGCCAATAAAAACAGTAAAATCAATACTTTAACCGATTTTTTCATATTCAAACTCCATTTTTTATATTATTATACACTTTTTTTTGATTTTATTCAATATATTAAATAAATTTATTTAAATTTAGTAGTGAAACCGTTTCAAAAATAAATAAAAAAACTATAACTTATATTTTAAAATCTTTGATTTTTTTTTATTAATCTTTTAAAATTATAATTTCTGTTTCCAATTTTATTCCAAATTTTTCAAAAACAACTTCCTTTACATGCTCAATGACTGAAATAACATCATTAAAAGTCGCATTTCCCAAGTTTGTTACAAAATTTGGATGTTTTTCAGAAACTGCCGCATCTCCAACTCTATACCCCTTTAAATCAGCATCAGAAATTAGTCTTGCTGCAAATGTCCCTTCTGGATTTTTAAATGTGCTTCCTAAATTTGGCAAATCTAACGGATGTTTTACCTTTCTTTGTTCTCTTTTATCTTCTGAAGCCTCCTTATCAAAGCCAAATCCAAATTTAAACAGAGCAGACACAACAATCCATTTATTTTCCTTTATTTCAGTAGTTCTGTATTTGAAGTTCAAATCTTTTGTTTTAATTTTTACAATTTCTCCATCATTTTTACAAACTTCCACTTCTTCAATGCAGTCAAAAATCTCTGTCCCATAAGCTCCACCATTCATATTTACAAGTCCACCAACAGATCCTGGAATCCCAGTAATATTTTCCAAACCTGTATAATCATTTTTTTCCATAAATTCTATCAAATCATCCAAGTCCAGCCCGGCTTCCACTCTCACAAAATCATAACTATCCTCTTTTTTCTCCTTTTCAGCTTTTTCTTCAACTGTTATATTTTTCAATCTTTTTAATGATAAAAAACTTATATTCAAATTTCCATCGTTAATAAGGGTATTTGTACCATTTCCTAATAGAAAAATATTATTTCTGGTTTGCAAAATTTCCTTTAGTTCATTTTTATCATCTATAAAAATAAGTTCCTTTGCTGTTCCGCCAACCTTCATATTTGAATATTCCTTCATCTTGGCATTTTTTATTATTTCCATTTTTTATTTTCTCTCTCCTTTTGGATTTTTGTTTCCTATTTTTCCATCTTTCTTAAATCATTTGCAATCTCATGAGCCACTCTTGATACACTTCCAGCTCCCATAAACACATAAGTATTTCCACTATTTCTATCGTTTTTTATGATGTTTTCTATTTCTTCCTGAGTTTGCACCCTGACATTTCCTCCTATTTTTTCTGCAAGTAATTCTGAACTTACGCCGTAAGTATTGTCTTCACTTGCTGCATAAATTGGAAGTAAAATCAAATCATCAGCATCTTTTAATGAATTTACGAAATCATCAAAGAAAAATTTTGTACGGCTGTATCTGTGAGGCTGGAAAATTACGGTTACTTTGCCTTTTTCAGTATTGTGTGCCGCATTAATTGTTACTTTTACTTCTGTTGGATGATGTGCATAATCATCAATCAATCTCAAATTATTGTCGTAAATAACTTGATATCTTCTATTTGCACCCTTAAATTTCAAGATTCTCTCTTTTACTTTTTTCATATTACATTTGAACTCATGTGCAAAATAAATTACTGGAAGTGAATTTGCAACATTATGATCTCCAGGAATACTCAAGCTGAATGTTCCCAGATTTTCACCTTTTTTCACAACTTCAAAACTTGTTATTCCTTCTTCCACTCTTATATTCTTAGCAAAAATATCAGCGGTTTCATCTTTTATGCTATACCAGACTACATTTTTATTTTTTAAATTAAGCCCGACTTTTCCAACAGTATCTTTACAAAGAACTGCAATTCTTTCTGTACTGTCGATAAATTGCTCAAATGATTTCTTTATATTTTCAAATGTTCCGTGATGATCCAAATGGTCAGCTTCCACATTTGTTACAACAGAATATTTGGGTTTTATATACAAAAATGAATTGTCACTTTCATCAGCTTCGGCAATAAAATATTCTGAATTTCCAATTTTACTGTTACTTTGAATTTCAGGAATTATTCCTCCAACTACGATAAATGGCTCTTTTTCCAAAAGTGCCACACTCATCATTGAACTTGTTGTAGTTTTCCCATGAGTTCCCGCTACAGCAATTCCATCAAATCTATTCATTATTTCTGCAAGCAGCTGTCCTCTTTTTATTTTTTTTATATTATTATCAACGATATATTTATATTCTGGATTTGTTTCCCTAATTGCTGTTGAATACACAAATAAGTCTATTCCCTTATCTTTTACATTTTCTTCAACTTGCCCGATGTAAACCTTTATTCCCATATCTTCCATATCTTTTGTCACAGCTTTTCTTTCTAAATCTGAACCTGCCACATTAAATCCATCTGCTGCTAAAATTTTTGCAAGTCCACTCATTCCAATTCCATTTATTCCACTAAAATACACGTTATTTACTTTTGTTAGCATAATTTCCTCCAAATTTTCTCTTTCCTGTTTTATAATTTTATTTATGTATTTTCTGTTTAAAGTCCCATTTCATTTACTATTATCTCTGCTGAGTTTCCTTTTTTCAAAGTTTTTACATTTTCGCTCATAAATTCCAGCATTGATGCTTGTCCCACTATTGACAAAGCTTCATCTATCGCCTCTTCTGCAGTTTCATTTGTAAATATTTTTGCACCATTTACATATTCCAGTACATCTGCATTTTCTTTTTGCCCGACAAAATCGTATGGAATTAATACCGATGGCTTTTCCAGCTGAATAAGCTCCGAAATAGTCGAAGCTCCAGCACGGCAAATTACAATATCAGAAGCCGCCATCAGTTCAGGTACATTTTCAAAATACGGCTCAACTACTGCTGTCCCAAAATCTCTTATTCTGTAAGTTGAAGCCTCATAATTATCCTTTCCAGTTGCCCAAAATAATCTTATTTTTACATCTTCCGAAATTGTTTTCCACTTTTTCAAGATAGCCTCATTTATATTTTTTGCTCCCAAACTTCCACCAATTACAAGAATTACTTTTTCATCATTTTTGATATTCAGTTTTTTTCTTTCTTCAGCTTTATTTTTTCCATAAAATTCTTCTCGCAATGGATTTCCTGTTACTACAAATTTACTTTTATACTTTTCCTTAACACTTTCAAGTGTATTCTCAAAAGCAACAAATACTTTTTTTGCACCTTTGTAAAACCATTTGTTTGCCTGACCCATTGTGTGATTTTGCTCCTGAAGATAATACGGTATTCGCAAAACATTAGCTGCTATTAATACAGGTATCGTTATGTAATTTCCAAATGCTATTATTTTTGTAGGTTTTTCTTTTTTTAGTAATTTTATTGTGTTCATAGTTTCTATTATCATCTTAAACACAGATTTTATACTTCTTAACGGCAATATATCAAGTCCTATAAATCTAAAATTTTCCTTTGGAACAATGTCCTTTTCCATTCGATGCTTTGTCCCAATAAATAAAGTATCTATTCCCTTTTCCCTAACTTTTTTTGCAATTGATAAGGCAGGGTAAATGTGTCCACCTGTTCCACCTGTAGTAAATACTACTTTTTCCATCAGTTTATTTTTCCTCTCATTTTATTTAATCTGCTTTGTTACATCATATAGTCAATTTCACTTAATTCATCTAGCTGATTTCCCATTTCTTGCTTATACAATGCCCTTATTATGTTATAAACAACTCCTAGTATCATCATTACCCCAATCATTGTACTTCCTCCATAGCTCATCATTGGAAGTGGAATTCCTGTAGAAGGCACAAGTTTACTTGCAACTGCCACATTTCCAATTACCTGTGTTGCAATTATTATAAAAATTCCAGCTAAAAGATATTTTGCATATAAATCTTTTATTTTTTTTAAAGTAATTCCTATTATAATTAACAATGCTGCATATAATCCAAGTAAGAATATTACTCCTAAAAATCCATTTTCTTCAGCATATCCTGAAAAAATATAATCTGTATGTATTTCAGGCAAAAATCCATATTTCTGAAATCCATTCCCATAAAATTTTCCAAAAATTTTACCATTAGCTATTGCTATTAATGATTGTGTCGTCTGAAATCCAATATCTTTAGAAGCATGGGCTGCAATCCTGCTTGCTCTATAACCAACTTTCATTATACCAAACCATCCTAAAATTCCACCTAGTCCCATATAAAGTGCAATTATTGAAAATTTCAATTCTGAAACAAGCAAATAAGTCATTCCAATTACTGCAATTTGTACTGTATTGCTAAATGATTTTTCAAAAAAAATAAGAAACATATAAACTCCCGTAGTTCCCATTATAACTATACTTGATAACCAAGGGTGCTTACTTATTTTATTTCGTATCTTAAGATTATAGACAAGAGTTGAAAGAACAATAATTAATATTAACTTTACAAATTCTGAAGGCTGAATAACAACACCCATTCCAAGATCAATCCAACGCTTAGCACCATTCACAGTTTTCCCTATTACTAGAACTACCACAAGTGAAAAAGCACCTGCAACATACAAATATTTTGTTATTTCCCTGTATTTTTTATAATTAAGATTAGCAGTGAGAATAAATCCTAACCAACCAGCAATTAGCCATATCACTTGCCGTAATAAAAAATAATAAGTTACTCCATATTCATTTTGAGCTCTTTGAGAACTAAGGCTCGCCATCGTTATGACACTCAATGCTGAAAGTATCAAAATTACTATTATAAATCCTGTCCCTAACATTTTTTTCCTGTTCAATTTTTTCTCCTAAATTCCATTTTTTCCAAAAGAAAAACTATTTTCCAATAATTTTTTCTGTCAATTCCTTAAATACTTTTCCCCTATGCTCAAAACTCTTAAATTGGCAAAAACTAGATGTTGCAGGTGAAAACAGCACTGTCTGATCCTTTGAAAAATCTACATTTTCTTTTAGATAATTTAACACATTTTCAACCGTTTCCAAATTTTTATAATTTTTATATCCAACTTTTTCCATATCATTAATCAAAATTTGAGCATTATCTCCAATCAAGTAAACAAAATCGACTTGTTCCTTAACTCTCTTAATCAAAGGCATATTATCAATTTTCTTGTCATCTCCGCCTAAAATCATAATAATCGTATTATTAAACGAGTCAATAGCTTTCAATGTCGATTCCACATTTGTTCCTTTAGAATCATTAATAAACGTTGTATTTCCCTTTACAAAAAAGTTTTCAAGCCTATGCTCCAATGCAGTTGTCGATTTTAAAAATTCTGCTATCTTTTCATTTTTCACATTTAATATTTTTGCCGAACTTATCAAAAATAACATATTTTCCAAATTATGTCTACCCTTTAATGACAATTCTTCAGTTTTTAACAAAATTTCTGAAATTTCATCAATTTTTTCATCAAAATTCGGAATTTCATCAACTCGTTTACTCAAATCTTTCATTATACGAATATTATTTTCATAGACAAAAACTGCTCCCTTTGCCTCTTTACTCAAATACACTTTTTGAGCCTTTATTTTCTCTTTTATATCACTTCTTTCATATAGTCCTGCAAAAACTTCATCATCTAGATTAATTAATGCAAAATCATCTTCTGTTTGCTTATCAAAAATCGCAAATTTTGTAATATAATAATCCTCCACCGAATTATATCTTGTCAAATGATCTGGCGTTAAATTAATTATCCCAGCAATATTTGAATGAATTTGCGGATTATTTTCTAATTGATAACTGCTAAGCTCCAACACAATATAATCCAGTTCTTCCTCATCAGCCACCAGCTTTGCAAATGAAAATCCAGCATTTCCAGCAAGTCTGGCACGAAATCCAGCGAAATTTAAAAGTTCTGCCATTTTAGTAGATGTGGTAGTTTTCCCATTTGTTCCAGTAAATGAAATAATTTTTATATTTTTATCCACATATTTATAAGCCAAATCTATTTCTGAAACAACTTTAACATTTTTTTCCTTCGCAACCTTTAAAAGTTCCGTCTTCCAAGGAATTCCAGGACTTTTCACAACAAATTCAATTTCCTCTTCATTCAAAAGTCTAATTCCTTCTTCTAACGGCATTGCAGCCTTATCATCTATTAAATATACTTCATATTCATTTTTTTCCAGTAATTCCTTCGCACCAAGTCCACTTAACCCAGCACCAAATACAATACCTTTTTTATCCATGTGATTTTTTCCTCTTTCTATTATTTATTTTATATTTCTAAATTCCAAATTCCTAAGTACTCAACTAAGTTATTTTTTCTTTTAAAAATATTTAATCATTAATAATTGTTTTTTATATTTATATATTCAATTTTTTTAACGTAAGGGTATCAGACGCCATACCCTTACAATCCCGCTTTACGCAAAACTTTCTTATAAAAGAAAAAGAAAACTCACTTTTGAATAAAGATTATTTTAATATATACAAATATTTAATGATTTAAAATTTTTTCAAAAGCTCAAACAGTTCTTTTTCTTTTAACGAAATTTTGCTTAATAATCTTATTAATTTCTAAATTAAAATAAAAACATAACATAAGAATTAAAGAAATAATATTTATTAACAACAATTTACTTTTGTAAAAAATAACTTAGTTGAATACTTAAAGAATAAATCTATTATATTCTTATTTACAATTTCACTTTTTATGAAATAATAAATAAAAACATAATTCTTCAAAATTTAAAATTAGATTGCAGGGGAAAGTCCCCCTGCTTTATTTATCTTAATTTCAAAATTACAAATGTCAATAAGCATGTCATTATTGAAACAATCCAGAATCTTATTGTAACTTTTGTTTCAGGCAATCCCAATAATTCAAAGTGATGATGGATTGGTGCCATTTTAAATACTCTTTTCCCAAAAGTTTTAAAGTGCCAGACTTGAATCATAACTGATAATGCTTCCATAATAAATATGAAACCTGCGATTGGAAGTAGCAATTCCTGCTTTATAAAAATAACTATAATTCCTAAAATTCCTCCCAATGTCAAAGAACCCGTATCTCCCATAAATACTTGCGCTGGATAAAAATTATACCATAAAAATCCAATTAATGCCCCAATTACCGCTGCAAGATAAACTATTATTTCAGCAGCTTGCGGAACATAGTAAAGATTTAAGTATTTTGCATATTTTACGTTTCCAGTCAAGTAAGTTATAATTAAAAGTGTGATACTTACTACAATTGTAGGTCCACTTACAAGTCCATCTAATCCATCTGTTAGATTTACAGCATTTGAAGATCCTATTATTACAAAAGCTATGAACACAAAAAATAAAATTGGTGTTATATAAAAATAAGAATTTTTTATTATTGGATTAACTATTGAAAAATCAATTGTTTTATTAACAAGTCCATATTTATAAACAAACCAAAATGTCAATGCTGTAATTATCATTTGTCCCAATATTTTTTTCTTTCCAGATAGCCCATTTTTATGTCTCGTCAATTTTAAATAATCATCGTAAAATCCTATCGCTGTAAATAAAATTGTAATTATGAATAGAAACACAATAAACTTATTTGTGAAGTTTCCAGCAATGGCAGTTGCAAATAGAACTGCTCCAATTATTAAAATCCCTCCCATTGTAGGCGTTCCAGATTTGTCAAAATGCGATTTAGGCCCCTCTTCTCTTGCTGTATCTCCATATTTTTTCTTTTTTAGCCAAATAATAAACGGTTTCCCAAAAACCAGCATAAACAAAAATGCAATCATAAATGCTACAGAAGCTCTTAACATTATTGATTTAAAAATACGTAAAACTCCCCAGCTATTTATAAATAAATCTTGTAATATATATAACATTATTTCTTATAGAATCTTCTTATTTTAGTAATTTATATTTTAATAAAAAAATTCTTCTCCTTTCCAATTTTAAATATTTATTTTTCTATAATTTCTTCCAGTTTCATTCCTCGTGATGCCTTTAGCAGCACTGCTTTTTTTACTGAAATTTGTCTTATTTTTTCTTTTATTTTTTCCTTTTCATCAAAATGTTCAAATTCTCCATTTTTCAAGGCTTTGCTAATTTCTAAATTCCCATTGTCCAAATTTTTATCATCAACATTTTCCTTTATTTTTTCAAACAGACTTTTCATTCTTTCCCCAAATAAATAAAGTTTGTCAAATTTTGTATTTTTTATTGTATAAAAAAGGTTGCTATGAAGTTCCAGTTCATTTTCCCCTAGTTCCAGCATATCTCCCAACACCACGACTTTTAGCCTATCGTTATATATTTGGGAAAATGTTTCAAGTGATTTCTCCATAGACATCGGACTTGCATTATAGGCATCATTAATATATGTAGTATTGCCGTTTTCAATTATTTGAAACCGCATTCCAGTCAAGCCAATATTTCTCACAGCTTCACTGATTATTTTATCTTCCATTCCGAATTGCTTAGCTACAGCAATCGCCATAACTAAATTTAGCACGTTATGTTCTCCCAGAACATTCGTCTTATAATTTCTCTCAACCGTGCTTTGACAAATTTTTCCAAAATATTTTAGAAAAAACTCAGTTCCGCTTTCATTAAAATGAATATCTCCATAATAAAAATCAGACGTCTTATCCCTAAACTCATTATTCTCTAAATTCAAAGCCCTTATAACTTCAATATTTTCTGCCTTTACATTTTTTAAATATTCATCATCACCATTAATTACAAGCGTACTTTTAATATACGGAATAATCTCCGTCTTTGCTAAAAATACATTTTCCTTCGTTTTCAAAAATTCCAGATGTGACTCCCCAATATTTGTAATTACATTAATATCAGGCAATGCAATTTGCCCCAGCAGATCAATTTCTCCAAAGCCACTCATTCCCATTTCCAGAATGATAAATTCATCATCTTTTTCAGTACGCAACAAAGTGAAGGGCAGTCCAATATGATTATTGTAATTCCCTTCAGTCTTTTTTCCCTTATATTTTTGTGAAAGCAAATGATAAATCATATCCTTTACAGTTGTTTTACCATTGCTCCCTGTAATTCCAATTACTTTTATATCTAAGTTCTTTCGCCATTCCCTTGCAAAATTTTGTAAAAACTCGATACTATCCTCTACAAAAAATGCTCGTTCCTCATATTTTTCATCAATTTTCACAGTTTCACTATCATAAACGGCAAAAGCTCCCTTTTCCAATGCTTCACTAACAAAATTATTCCCACCTCTAATAGCAATAAAAACATCATTTTTTTCAAGTTCTTTTGAATTAATTGAAACATTTTTTATTTCAAAATCTGATATTTTTTCTATGTTAAAAAGCCTTTGAAATACTTCACTTTTATTCATAAAATTTCTCCAAATTCTTATTTAATTTAACATTTTTTTCATATTTATCCACATTATAAAATTATATCATTTGAAGAGTATTTTTTCAATATATTTTTATTTTTTTTCAAAATTTTTCTAAAAGAATTTATCTTATGCTCAAATCCATTTAAAGTCAAGTTGGAAAAATTATATAAATCTAAAATTTCAGCAGAATAACCTCAATTTTTAAGTATATTTTTAAAGTAATTTTACTATAAGTATCTAAAAATGAATTGTTAAAAAACACAAATGATATAATAGCAAAATAAGATCTACTAGCAAGAAAAGTCCTAAATATATACTAAATTTCTATGTTAAGTACGTATATTCTAAAACTTCATTCTTCTTTTCCCCCTTCACTTTTATCAACAGACGAATTATATTATCCAAAATCTTTATTTCTCCATAATATAAATCAGGATTGCACAAATACTCTTTCTTCATCATAAATTCCCCATCACAAAATAGAAATTCAAATATCTTCTCATAATCCCCATTTCTAAATCTATAAAATCTAATATAATCTTCCTTAAACTCCCATAATTTTCTATCATTATACCGAATATCATTATCAAGAAGAATTTCTTCAATAAAATACAGCCTGTCTTCTTCTTCTCTAACCACAACATTCCCTTTACCAACGTAATTCCAACCTGTCAAAGACCCTTCCAAACTCTCGGCCTTAAAAGAAATCCTTCTAATATTTTTCATCATTTCATAAATATCCATCATTCTATCCATACTATCTTTACCCATGATTTCCAATATCTCCTAATAGATTACTACAATATACCAAAAATAAAATATAAAAATTATAGAAAAAACATTATTAATTACAAAAATTCAAAATTAAAAACTTTCATTTATCTAAATAATTAATATTAGTTTTTACTATTTTTATTAATTTTTTCTTTTTTCAAATTCTGTTTTACCGTTTACTAAAATAAATCCCCCCTTTACTATTTATAAAAAGATTATTTTATCTTTAATTTCCTATATCTATTCACTGAAGCACAAAATTCCTGCTTTCTCGGCAATGCCAAATTTCCTGGATGCCCTGTGTACGAAGAAATTGAATCAAGTCCTTCCTTTTCAATTCTTTCATAAATCATATCGGCCACTTGCGAAAGTGTCAATTTTTCATCTAGCACTTTATTTTTAAAATATTCAATCATTACGGCAATACAATTTGTCTGGCTGTCATCCACAAGTTGTTCCAGCCCTGAAATGTCGATTAATTCTTTTCCATACAGAATGCTGTATTTCCCTTTGGCTTTTGTTTTATCCAGTTTTCCAAATTGTGGAAAACTTTTTTTAAGTGGTATTCTCTGTGTAACTCCTTTAAATTTATCATTTGAAGAAAATTCTCGCTTGTTTTCGTCTAATTTTGCAATCTCTTTTGCTTTTTCTGTCACATCTTTTGGCACATATTCATCCATCATTATAACGTGATTTGCCACATCAAAATAATCTCCAGAGCCACCGACAATCAATATCGTAGAAACTCCAAAATTGTCATAAAGTTCCTTTACCCTGTCAATAAACGGTGTTATCGGCTCTTTTTCCTTTGCCACAAGTTTTTGCATTCTTCCGTCACGAATCATAAAATTAGTAGCCGAAGTGTCCTCGTCTATTAGAAGTAAAGAAGTTCCATATTCCAGAGCTTCTGCCACATTTGCCGCCTGCGATGTGCTTCCGCTCGCATTTTCAGTTGAGAAAGCCCTTGTATCCTTATTTTGTGGCAAATTATTAATAAATCCACTTATATTAACCTTTTCGACATTTCTTCCATCTTCTGCACGTATTTTTACCGCATCCGATTCAGAAATTATGAGTTCTCTCCCATCTTGAACAATGTGATTGTAAACCCCTCTTTCAAGTGCCACAAGTAAGGTAGATTTCCCATGATAACCTCCTCCCACGATTAATGTAATTCCTTTTGGAACCCCCATTCCACTTACTTCTTTTCCGCTTGGAAGTTTTAATGTAATCTCAAATTTTTCTGGACTTTTAAACTTAACTGCATTTTTCATAGGCTTGTCCGAAACTCCACTTTCACGAGGAAGCACAGAATCATTAGCCACAAATGCAACAAGCCCTTTTTCCTTCAATATTTTTCTCGCATATTCCTGATCCAGCACTAGAATTACCTGCTCATTTAATGCTTTTTTATTCAAATTATCATAAATAATGGATTTTTCCACAATTTCAGGCAACTGCTCAAAAATAATTTTCTGTGCCGCTTTTCCCATTATCCGT
The DNA here is from genome assembly GCF_008327825.1 of Leptotrichia shahii. Lineage (NCBI taxonomy): Bacteria > Fusobacteriati > Fusobacteriota > Fusobacteriia > Fusobacteriales > Leptotrichiaceae > Leptotrichia > Leptotrichia shahii. The sequence continues at coordinate 2,098,865 of NZ_AP019827.1, forward strand.
CTACCTCTCGCAGGCATCCCCATTTCAAACCTCACTTCAACTTTATCTCCCTTTATCAAAACTGAAGTCCTTTCGAGAATTTCCTGCCCACATCTGTCAATAAAAATTCTTCCACTTCCCCCAGTTCCAGCACTGTCATTTCCACTTTTCTGAATTTCCCTATAAAAATTTCTCGTAAGAAAATCCGAAACTGCAATATTCTTATCCTTCGTATCCGTCAATTCATAAGGAATACCGCAAATTTTCCTATCCATTATAATCCTCATTTTTGAAGGCGGAGCATAAGGATCCGACTGTACGTGATCAATCGCAAGAATATACTTTTCAAATTTATATTCCCCTTTAAGCGACTTATACGCCGAATAACTTTTTCGATCCATTGAAAATAATATTTTTTCTAATTCTTTATAATTTTTCATATTTTTATAGTCCCTTCTAAATAATCCTGTTTTATTTTTGAATTTTATTATTTATGTCAATTTATCACTTTCCAAGTACTTATTCTCCTTTATTTTTTCCATAATTTTACCACATTACTATTCTATTTCCAAAACTCTTTTTTCTTAGTTATTAAAAAACAAGGAGCTAAATACCAACTCCTTGTTTATTTTCTATATTTCTTTTATAAGTGGATAAAGTTTATTTTTTATAGAGGGGTATTTAAAAAAAAATCTTCAACTTCTTTTGCATTTTTCAAAGTTTCTTTTAATTCATTCACATCAGAATGATATAATTCTTTTTCTAAATTATTAATATAATTTTGCCATTCTTCTTCCATCTTATCTTTTGCAACATTAAATCCGCTTTCTGTATCATTCCAGTATTGAGTGATAGCATTGTCATATTTATATATATTTTTATTAAACTCTTTTATTATTTTCTCAGCAATTTTTTTCTTCCAACTACTACCACTAAAGATTCCCCATATTGCTAAACCTACCAAAATAGCAGCAGCAATACCTAAAGTTATAGGTCCTCCTATTGAAGCTACAAAAGCAGTAGCTGTGGCTGTTCCTCCTGCAATGGATATTCCTAAAGCTGAAAGAACACTAACTCCTTTTGCAACCAATATATAAGCACCTAGATTTCCTAGAGTCGAAGCCCAAAAAGCTAAACCACCTAAAGTAGCAACACCTGCTAAACCACCTATAAAAGCACTTTTAAAATCAAAATTAAGGTTAATATCCATACTGTTAAAGTTATCAATTTCAAGACTCTTTTGCGTTTTTAATAAGTATTCATCCATTATATTTTTAAATTTTTCAGTTGTTTTTTCCAAATTTTTTCTGTATACATCTTGGACTTCTGAACTTATATATGAACCTAATTTTTCTAAATCAGTTTTTTTATTTTTGTATTCTCTTTTATCTATTATTTTTATAATATTTTCTTCTGTTAATATTCGATTACAGTCCTCTTTAAATTTTTGTTTGGTTTCATTATCTAAATCAAAAATTTTACTTTTAACATTTCTATTATTTTCTTCTAATAAAAACTTTCTTTTTGGTTCATTTTTCTTTATTTCTTCAAGAAGTTTAGAATAACGTTCTCTTTCATTTATTAAACCTTCGTATTTTTCTACTTCTTTTTTCATTTTTTCTGATTCATTTTTAATATAATCTTTCGTAATATTAAATACTTTTTTTTCAAGTAATTTAGGCAAATTCTCTATTGTATTTTTTAATTCTTTTTCAAAATTTTCTCTTAAATCTTCAATATCAATTGCATATGTAAAAAATCTCTTTCTTAAATCTTTTTTTGTAAATATTTTCTTTGAATTATGTGAATATCTCTGCCAAAAAGAATCAGCAACTGTGTCAGCAAATCTATCACAACCACTATCACATATATTTTTTAAATCTGTTCTAGGATTTATATGATGAGCATGTGTTGCGACTATAAATAAATTAGACATTGGAGATAAACCCGTTCCTTCTGTTTCTTCTAAGGGTGACAACACTTCAAGTGCTTCTTTTAAATAATTAGCATCTTCAATTTGTAAAAATCCTGAGGCTTGAGATAAATATACTAAAACATCAGCTTTTAATTGTGCTTGATTTGCAGCTATATTATCACTTTCAATTCCAGCAGTAATACCAGGTATATCCAAAATATCACAGTTTTTTAAAATAGGAGAATCTACAAATAATACTGCTGAACCAACATCTTTATTATAATCATGTCCTTTTCTAACTCCGTATTGAGATAATATCTCTGCATTCCCACTAGCAATTTTCCATTCTCTACAATATTTTTCATCGTACAGTCTAGTGTCATCCCACTCTGTATTTTTACCTTTTCTAAAAATCCATAGTTCATCTTCAATATAATCAGGTCTCTCTAATATATCCTTAACATAGACAATAATAGATGTTGTAGGTGTCCAATTTGTAGGCATTTTTTCTTTTCCTATTAAAGCATTAATCATAGTACTTTTTCCTGAATCTGATTTTCCAGAAAAAACAATTCTTGGCTTTCGTGTTATTCCTTCAATATTTTTTCTTAAATCTTCTATTTTATTGATATAATTTTGATTATTTTTAGGAAAAAAATCCTTGATGTAATTTATTATAGTAGTTTTTATATAGCGAACTTTATCCCAACCATCATTAATAATTAGTTCATGAGGAATATCTTTTTTATAATTTGCTATTTCATCTAATGACTTTCCTGTCCTTTTTGCTAATACAACTAATTCTTCTAGTGATATTGTATCTAAATTTTGCTCTAATCTTGAAATTCTATCTTGTCTGACACTTATTAGTTCAGCTAATTCATTTTGTGTTAATTTTAAATAAGTTTCTCTAAAATCTTTTAAATTAAATTTTGTCATTTTAGTTCTCCTTTACATTATAATATTTAAAAAGTTAACTTCTTATTTTCTGTATAATATCACATAAATAAAGTTTTGTCAATAATTTTAATAAAAAATATGCAATATAGCATATTTATAACTTTAAAAATTGAATTTGTCGTTTTAAATCTTATTTTATATCCCTAAAATGAAATATTTTAATGACATTGGAGAACATCACAAAACTTTACAAAAAAAATACCCCAACCCAACCAATGAAGACTAGAGTATCTTTTCACCTTTTTTACAATTAATTATGAATAAAAATATTTCTTTTTTCATTTAAAATTACTGCACAATCTCTATTTTTTATTTTACAATATAAATTTACCGTTTTTCTAAACTTCCTGAAAATTAAAATTTAATCCTAATCTATCGCCTGTTGAGGTATATTCCCTAAATTTATAAATTAACGGTTTCCACTTCTGAGTATCAATATGAGAATCATCCTTCATTATTTTTTCATCGACAAAAATTCCCTGTATTTCGCAAGTTACTATGGCAAACCAGTCTTTTTTGATAATATCTGTAACTTTTGCCTCTATGTGAATTGGACACTCCTTTATTCTCACAGAATTTACCATTTCACCATCTAGTTCAGTAAACCCCGCCATTTTAAATTTATCTTCACAATACGTATATCCTAGCTCCCGCTTTACTTCTGATATTTCTGTATCGCCTGTAAATTTTTCAATCTTTTTCACATTTTCGTACAAGTTTTCATCTGGAACATTAAAAGTTACATCCGATCCAGCTTCAATATTCTTAAATCCTTTATTTCCAAACCCTATTCCCACAACTATTGTTTTTCCAAGTACAAATGAAGATGATAACGGAGTTATATTGCTTTTGCCTGTTTCTTTATCTTCTGTAGTCATCAGTAATACTGGAAATCCATAATAAAACCCATTTTTCTCTAATTTTCTGAACATAATTACCACTCCTCGTATCTGTAAATTTTTATGTATCTTTTTAGTAATTATACTCTTCAAATCTTTTTTCTCAATTTGCAAATAAATATTTTATTATTCTGTTATTTCAATCAAATTTCCTTCACAATCCTCAACAACACTCTCATAATATCCATCTCCAGTTGTTCTAGGTCCGCTTAAACATCTAAACCCATCATTTACAAGTCTTTTTGTCAATTTATCGACATTCTCTTTGTTTCCAACGCTAAAAGCAAGATGGATAAAGCCTTCGCTCATTATTTTATTGTTTCTTTCCGAGAGTTCAGGACGTGACATTATTTCAAGCCGTGCTTCACTATCTAGAAAAGTTAGGAAGTAAGTCTGTAATCCAGTATTTTTATTATGATATTTCTCATTTGCCTTTGCTTCAAAATATTTCTCGTAAAATTCCCTTGTTTTTTCCAAATCTTTTACATAAATTGCTACATGATTCATTTTCATAATTAATCTCCTTCAATATTTTTTATAAAACCATTATTCTAGATTTCATGTGTTATCTCTATATACATCAGTATTTTAAAAGCCCTTTTTTATTTGGAATCTCCTCAGCTCCATTTAGGAAAATACGAGTTCACATATTTCAAATCCTATTTTTATCTTCTCCTAAAAGTTTTCATATTTAAATATTTTTAACAATTTTTCCTATATTAAAATATAATAGATATGTTCGATAACCACCTGACCCCTTGCTTCAGGATATTTATTTTATTAAATTTTGAGTTTGTACAGTTACCGAACAGGTCTATTAAAAAAAATATCCAAAAACTCAATATCACTCAACTCATACTCTTTCCTAATAAATTTCATTTCCTCAATAGTAAAATTACTACTTCCGTTAATTTTTCTAGAAAATGCGGAAGGAGTTATATTTAGTTTTTTTGCTAATGTTTTATTATTAGATATGTTCGATAACCTAAGTTTTTTTATCTATACAAGGGGTCAAGACCCCTTGTTTCAAGATATTTATTTTATTAAATTCTAAGTTTGTATAGTTATCGAACAGGTCTAATCTTACAAAAATAATAATATCTACAGAATTTCTCTATTATAAAAAAGACAAAACTAAAGGCAGGAACACCTTTTCAGAATTATTTCCCACCATTTCAGTTTTGTCTAATCCAAATAGTAATAATCTAAAATTCACAAGTTTGTAATTTCACATATTCTTTACATAATTATTATACCCTAACTTTTTTATTTGTCAATAAAAATTTATTTTTTATCTCAAAACTATTTAAAAAATAAAATTTTTAGCTATTTTGATCTTTTGATAAACAATATTTAGTTAATACAATCTAAAATTTAAACTGATTGTCAAGTAAATTCAATTTGCAGTAAAAAAAACTATTCTGCATAGTCAAAATCTTCAATTATTTTTTCCAAATTCTCCATAGTAAAATTTTTTTTTAAATATTCTAATTTCCCCTTCAATTCCTTTTCCTTTTTAAATATTCCAAGTTTATTTTCATATTCATCCAATTTTTGAACTCCCTTTTTTATATTGTCAAAAACTGCTTGTCGCGTAACTCCGCATTGCTCTGCAATTTCTGAAAGGGAACTATTTTCTTCCAGATAAAGTTCGAGATACTCCCTTTTCTTTTTTGGAAAAAGTTCGCTATAATAGGAAAATAGTACAGAATATTTTAAAAAATCATCTAATTTATCCATAATATTTTCAGACTCCCTTTATTTTTTTACTTTTCTTATAATCTGTTTTTTCCATACATATTGTTCCATTTTATTTTTATCAATTTTATTTTTCACAATTTTTATTTTTTCTAAAATTGCTTTATAATTTTCATTTTCAATTCCAAAAACATCTTTAGAAATTTTTTCACATTTTTCTAGCAATTCCAACGTCTTTTTATAACTTTTATTTTCAAAATAAGCATTTATAAAATTATTCAAAATATTTAAATAGAGATTACTGCCTTCTCCAACTCGTCTCTTTAATATTTTCAATACTTCATCCACTATATTTTCTGCCATCTTTTTTTCATCAAGTTTCAAATAAGGCTTTACCATATTACTTAATATAATTGTTCCCTGAATCTCACTATTTTCCAAATCCTGCAATATTACCAAACTTTTTTTCTGCCATTTTACTGAATCCTGATACCGTCCATTTTCTTCATAAAAAAGTCCCAAGTTATTACAAATCCCAGCAAATATATATCCATTTTGAAAATTATTCTTTTTATAGATTTTTATTGCCTTATGATACTTTTCCTCAGCTTTTCCATAATTCTTCATAACCCTATAAACCTCAGCAAGATTAGCACTACAGGTCACATACGCAAGACTATTTTCACCATAAATTTCCAAAATAATATTTTCTGCCTTCGTCAATAACCTTACCGATTCATCAAAGTTCCTCACATACTTCAATGCATTCCCTAATTCCGTCAAAATTTTCACATTTTCTGCACTCTCCCGTCCAAAAACCCTCCTAAATAGCACCCTCAATTCTCTCAAAACCTTAATTTCCTTCTCAATCTCTCCATTATTCAAATACTCTTCCCTTTTTACAAGCAATTCCTGTATTCTATTTTCCTTAACTTCCTTTTCTTTCCCAGTCATTTATAAATTCCCTCTTTTTAAATTTTTTATTTTATACTCAAATTCCTCTAACAAATAACAAATGCTCTCAAAAACTATATTTTTCACTGAATTAACTTATCAACAATTCAATATTAACTACTTTTTTTATTTAACCATTGTATTCATCTCCATTTAAAAGCCAAAAATTACACTCTATTTATTCTTCTTTTAATCTTTTGTGAAAAAAATTTATAATAAATTAGCTATCTAAATAAAAAATAGTATTAATCTCACCATATCAATATTATTTATAATATCATAATTTTTTAAATAAATCTAATTTTTTCATTTAGCAGAGAGTAAAAATTTTGGATTATATTTTTGAATAATTTAACTTTGTTGATACTATTGCTAGACAATGGAAATAACATGTCCTTAAAATTATTGAAAAGGAAGCTATCCCAGTAAGAAGATTGAGAAAGCCGCTAGAAATACTACCGCTAAGCTTTACAAGGAAGACAAAAGGTTTTTCTTTAACGTTGGCAATGGCGATATTAACAGCACAAAAGGTATTATCAAATATCTTGGACGATACCTTGCACGTTCTCCCATTGCTGAATACAAGATTACTGACATTACTGACTAAAAACTTTAAGATGGTAAACCGCTACGGATTTTATTCAAGGCATATTCCTGACAGGCTTAAAAAGGTAATTGATGCTTTCAGGAAAAAGATTACCGTGTCAAGATATTCATTTTATCAAAGGCAGATGTACAAGACTTTCGGGATGAATCCTTTTTACTGTCCGGTATGCAAGGTTAAAATGATTGTATGGGAATTTTATCATTACAGATATCCGCCCCTCAAAAAATACTATTAATATTTTATTAATCCAACTAGGTTGGATATTTTGTCGTAGACATTTATATATTTATTTGAGAAAAGAAGAGGAAAAGAGGCTAACGCCTCTTTTAAAATTATCAAATATATCAGTAAATGCCTAATTTAATTTCCTTATAAATAAAAAAACTCCACTTAGGAGAAATTCAGGTAAGGGAAATAAATTTAATTTTGCAAAAAAAAATGGCGTCCCCGGCTGGACTCGAACCAGCGGCCCTCTGATTAACAGTCAGATGCTCTAACCAGCTGAGCTACGGAGACACACATATTGAAAAAAGTTTGGCGACTGCCTATCTTCCAGGACGAATCCAAGTATTTTAGGCGAAGACAGGCTTAACTGCCGGGTTCGGAATGTAACCGGGTGTATCCCTGTCGCTATGATCACCAAACTAACAAAAGTACTGCCGATTAAGACAATGAGAAATAAATAGTAAAGGCAAAAGACAGTTAAAAAGCGTATGTAATATTAGTACCAGTCAGCTGAGCGCATTGCTGCGCTTGCACCCTGGCCTATCGACCATGTGTTCTCCATGGATACTGCGAATACTCATCTCAAAGTTGGCTTCCCGCTTAGATGCTTTCAGCGGTTATCCGTACCAGACGTGACTACTCAGCCGTGCCACTGGCGTGACAACTGATACATCAGAGGTCTGTCCAACCCGGTCCTCTCGTACTAAGGTCAGATCTTTTCAGTATTCAAGCGCCTGCAGTGGATAGGGACCGAACTGTCTCACGACGTTCTGAACCCAGCTCGCGTGCCTCTTTAATGGGCGAACAGCCCAACCCTTGGGACCTTCTCCAGCCCCAGGATGAGACGAGCCGACATCGAGGTGCCAAACACTTCCGTCGATATGGACTCTTGGGAAGTATCAGCCTGTTATCCCCGGGGTAGCTTTTATCCGTTGAGCGACGGTCCTTCCATGCGGAACCGCCGGATCACTAACTCCTACTTTCGTACCTGCTCGACCCGTCAGTCTTGCAGTCAAGCTCCCTTATGCGTTTGCACTCCTAGGCTGATTTCCATCCAGCCTGAGGGAACCTTTGAACGCCTCCGTTACTCTTTTGGAGGCGACCGCCCCAGTCAAACTGCCCACCTAGCACTGTCTCCGTTACCAGATTAGAATTTCAGCAGCATATGGTTGGTATTCCAACAGCGACTCGGCAACAGCTGACGCCGTTGCTTCACAGTCTCCCAACTATCCTATACACACATTGCCAAAACCCAATGCCAAGCTGCAGTAAAGCTCCACGGGGTCTTTCCGTCCTACTGCAGGTAGCCGGTATCTTCACCGGCATTACAACTTCACCAGGTCTCCAGCCAAGACAGCTCCCAAATCATTTCACCATTCGTGCAGGTCGGAACTTACCCGACAAGGAATTTCGCTACCTTAGGACCGTTATAGTTACGGCCGCCGTTCACCGGGGCTTCAAATCGGAGCTCTCACTCCTCCTCTTAACCTTCCGGCACTGGGCAGGTGTCAGCCCATATACGTCGCCTTTCAGCTTAGCATAGACCTGTGTTTTGGTAAACAGTTGCTTGGGACTCTTCACTGCGGCCTGTTTCCCAGGTGTTTCTCCTTTCAGGTATGTCAGGCACCCTTCTCCCGAAGTTACGGGGCTATTTTGCAGAGTTCCTTAGCTAGAGTTATCCTGTCGGCCTTAAGTTTCTCACTCTGTCCACCTGTGTCGGTTTACAGTACGGGCACTACTTCTCATCGATAGAAGTTTTTCTAGGCAGTGTAGGATCTGTGACTTATGCATATGCACTTCCCCGTCAGGTCTCACGTTTAGGCGCGCGGATTTTCCTGCGCGCCCACGCTGGGCCCTTAGAAGGCTAAACCGTCAGCCTTCTCACATACCTTCCTGCGTCACTCCGTCTCTCAAGCGATAATAGTGGTACAGGAATATTAACCTGTTTTCCATTCGCCGTCACAATTTTGCTTATGCTTAGGTCCCGACTTCCCAGGGCGGACAAGCCTTCCCCAAACCTTGACTTCCGGCCGGCGGGATTCTCACCCGCCTTCTCGCTACTCACACCGGCATTCTCACTTCTAAGCGCTCCACATGTCCTTACGATCATGCTTCAACGCCCTTAGAACGCTCTCCTACCATTGTCCAAAGGACAATCCACAGCTTCGGTAATATGTTTAGCCCCGGTACATTTTCGGCGCAGTGTCACTCGACTAGTGAGCTATTACGCACTCTTTAAATGATGGCTGCTTCTAAGCCAACATCCTAGTTGTCTGGGCAACGCCACATCCTTTCCCACTTAGACATAATTAGGGACCTTAGCTGGTGGTCTGGGCTGTTCCCCTCTCGTCCGAGGACCTTGTCATCCACGGACTCACTCCTGGCAATAATATATGGTATTCGCAGTTTGCTTGATTTCGGTAAGCAGTACGCCCCCTAGATCATACAGAGCTCTACCCCCACATATCTCAATGCCAAGGCTGCACCTAAATGCATTTCGGAGAGAACGAGCTATCTCCTAGTTCGATTGGCTTTTCACCCCTAGACCTGCCTCATCTCCCAACTTTTCAACGGCGGTGAGTTCGGCCCTCCACTGAGTCTTACCTCAGCTTCAGCCTGGACAGGCCTAGATCACTAGGTTTCGCGTCTATGGCTAACGACTTGTCGCCCTGTTAAGACTTGGTTTCCCTTCGGCTCCGTTTATTAACCTTGCCACCAGCCATAACTCGCAGGATGATTAACCAAAATCCACGCAGTCACCCTTAACGGGCTCCTACCGTTTGTAAGCACACGGTTTCAAATTCTTTTTCACTCCCTTGCTCAGGGTTCTTTTCACCTTTCCCTCACGGTACTCTTCACTATCGGTCAGCAACAGTATTTAGCCTTGCGTGATTTGGTCCACGCTGATTCACGCCAGATTCCTCGTGCCTGACGCTACTCGGGTGCTTCCAGTCGCAATATGCACTTTATGTTCTACAGGACTATCACCTTCTTTGGTCCAGCTTCCCATCTGGTTCCACTTACATGCATACAGCTTAAACATTATGACAATCCGTTAAAGGAAGTCCCACAACCCCGTGCCAGCAAGGCTGTCCGCTTGGCACTGGCACGGTTTAGGCTTCTCCCCGTTCGCTCGCCGCTACTCAGGGAATCGTTTTACTTTCTTTTCCTCCTGCTACTTAGATGTTTCAGTTCGCAGGCTTACCGTCTTCACGCATGCCCTCCAGGCATGCAGGTTTACCCATTCGGAAATCCGGGGATTAGAGATTATGTGCATCTGCTCCCGGCTTATCGCAGCTTATCACGTCCTTCATCGGCTGTTGCTGCCTAGGCATCCTCCGTGTGCCCTTTTTAGCTTTTTTATCCAGAATAACTTTTACTCCAGTTTATTGTAATCTTTTACCTACTATTCATTTCCCATTGTCCTAAGATTATAAAGATATGTGAAGAAGCAGTGCGTGATGCTCCTTAGAAAGGAGGTGATCCATCCGCACCTTCCGGTACGGATACCTTGTTACGACTTCACCCCAATCACTGTCCACACCTTAGACGCCTTCCTCCTTTCGGTTGGACCGGCGGCTTCAGGTGCAGACAACTCTCGTGGTGTGACGGGCGGTGTGTACAAGACCCGAGAACGTATTCACCGCAGCATTGCTGATCTGCGATTACTAGCGATTCCAGCTTCATGAAGCCGAGTTGCAGGCTTCAATCCGAACTTGGACCGGCTTTAAAGATTCGCTTGGCGTTGCCGCCTGGCAGCTCTTTGTACCGGCCATTGTAGCACGTGTAGCCCAGATCATAAGGGGCATGATGACTTGACGTCATCCCCGCCTTCCTCCTGCTCTTCGCAGGCAGTCTCGCTAGAGTCCCCAACCTAATGATGGCAACTAGCGATAGGGGTTGCGCTCGTTGCGGGACTTAACCCAACATCTCACGACACGAGCTGTCGACAGCCATGCACCACCTGTCTCTGCGTTCCCGAAGGCACGGCCTGCTCTCGCAGGCCTTCGCAGGATGTCAAGATCTGGTAAGGTTCCTCGCGTTGCGTCGAATTAAACCACATGCTCCACCGCTTGTGCGGGTCCCCGTCAATTCCTTTGAGTTTCAGCCTTGCGGCCGTACTCCCCAGGCGGATTACTTATCGCATTAGCTTCGGCACGGACACTCTTCATGCCCACACCCAGTAATCATCGTTTACAGCTAGGACTACCAGGGTATCTAATCCTGTTTGCTCCCTAGCTTTCGCACTTCAGCGTCAGTTGCCGTCCAGTGAACTATCTTCATCATCGGCATTCCTGCACATATCTACGAATTTCACCTCTACTCGTGCAGTTCCGTCCACCTCTCCAGCACTCTAGCCCTGTAGTTTCCGGGCAGGCCTGCGGTTGAGCCGCAGGTTTTCACCCTAGACTTACAGGGCCGCCTAGATGCCCTTTATGCCCAATAATTCCGGATAACGCTCGCGACATACGTATTACCGCGGCTGCTGGCACGTATTTAGCCGTCGCTTCTTCTGCAGGTACCGTCACTTTCTTCTTCCCTGCTGAAAGCACTTTACAATCCGAAAACCTTCATCGCGCACACAGAATTGCTGGATCAGGGTTGCCCCATTGTCCAATATTCCCCACTGCTGCCTCCCGTAGGAGTAAGGGCCGTATCTCAGTCCCCTTGTGGCCGTCCACCCTCTCAGGCCGGCTACCTATCATCGCCTTGGTGGGCCATTACCCCGCCAACAAGCTAATAGGACGCAAGGCTCTCCTGCAGCGTCTCCTTTCATCGCCAGGCACATGCGTGCCGGCAACTGTATCAGGTCTTGTCAGTCGTTTCCGTCTGTTATCCCTGTCTGCAGGGCAAGTTCCTTACGCGTTACTCACCCGTCCGCCTTGGCTTGTCTGCGCAAGCGCAGCTTCGCCAAAGACTTGCATGTGTTAAGCATTCTGTCAGCGTTCATCCTGAGCCAGGATCAAACTCTTCATTCAATATATCTTCATATATCTTAATTTTCACCTTTTAGTCTTGACGTGATCTCTTTCAAGATTCTTGACTTGTTTTTCTTACACTTTATTGCTTCTTCATACTATTCATATCTCTATTGTCCACGATACATTTTCGTATCGACAGGATATATCTTATCATAAAAGTAATTCTTTGTCAACTACTTTTTTCAAATTTTTTTGGACTTGATTTGACAATGCATTATTTTTTTAAATTATAATGGCTTTTTTGCTGGTATACCTGTTTTTCTTGGATATTTTTTGCTAGTTTTTTTTAATTTTAAAATTTCTAGTATTATTCTTTTATCTTCATTTTCTGGCAATTTAAATTCAAAAATATTATTTATTTTTGCATTTAGAATTTCTAAAGCCTTTTTAGATTCTTCTATTTCGTTTAAATTTAATTTTTGTGGCAAGAAACGGCCATTTACTTTTATAAACGGAATCATATATTCTAAAATTATTCTTAGATTAGCCACTCCTCGGCAAAGTGCAATATCATAAACTTCACGGTTATTTTTTATTAACTCTTCAGAACGTTCAAAACTTGTATTTACGTTTTTTAAATTTAATTCTTTTATTACTTCATTTATAAAGTCTATTTTTTTTCTAACTGAATCGACTAATAAAAAGTTTCTTTCTGGATAGTAAATGGCAAGTACAAGTCCTGGAAATCCAGCACCTGTTCCAACATCAATAAATGATTTTTCAGTATCATTTATAACTTTTGTTAAAAATAACGAATCTACGAAATGTTTTTCCAACATTCCTTTTTTATCTCTAATTGCTGTTAAATTCATAACTTGATTTTTGTTATACAAAAGTTCTAAAAATTTTAACATTTTTTCAATTTTTTTATTTTCTACTTTCATTTTTGATTTTTCAAGTAAATTTAAAAAATATTTTTTTAAATCAATATTTTGGTTTATATTTTCCAATTTTTTCTCCTAATTTCTATTTTTAATAAAAATAAATACTATTTTATTTCAAAACTCCATCCAAATACATTAATAATACTGAAATATCTGCTGGCGTTACTCCAGACATTCTAGATGCTTGCCCGACGTTATATGGCTGATTTTCCTTCAAACGTTGTTTTGCTTCTCTTGTAATCCCCTTCATTTTTTCATAATCAAAATCTTTAGAAATTTTTTTGTCATCAAGTTTATGCTGTTTTTCCATAATTTGCATTGCTTTGGCGATATAACCTTCATATTTTGTCTGAACTTCAATTTGATATTCAGTTTCAGCATCAAAACTTAAATTTGGTGCATTTTCAATAATTTCAGCAATGTACTTTATATCTTGATATGTCACCTTTGGACGACGCAAAATTTCTTTTAAGGTAGTTCCACTCTTTAGACTTTCATTGTATTTGTCAAGAATTTCTACAAGTCTTTCGTTACTAATTCCTAATTTTATATTTTCAAGTTTTTCTATAGTTTCCTTTACATTTTTTTTCTTTTCTTCCACAATGTCATAATATTTTTTATCCAGAAGCCCGATTTTATAAGCCTTTTCAGAAAGTCTGATGTCAGCATTATCTTCACGTAAAATGAGACGGAACTCGGATCTTGCAGTAAACATTCTATATGGCTCAAATAATTCTTTATTTATCAAATCATCTATCATTGTTCCGATATAAGAACTTTCCCTATCCAAAATAAACGGTTCTTCTCCTTTTATTTTAAGAGCTGCATTAATTCCAGCGATAATTCCTTGTGCAGCCGCTTCTTCATAACCGCTTGTACCATTAACTTGCCCAGCCAGATAAAGCCCTTTTACTTTTCTTGTTTCAAGTGTGTAATCAAGCTCGCTTGGATCTACAATATCATATTCCACAGCATAGCCATATCGCATTATATGGGCATTTTCAAGTCCATTAATTGTATTTACAATTTTTTGCTGTAAACTGGCAGGATAGCTTGTAGAAAGTCCGCTTATGTAAACTTCCGCTGTTTCAAAGCCTTCTGGCTCTAAAAATAAATGATGGCTATCTTTATCGTTAAATTTTACAACTTTGTCTTCAATTGACGGGCAGTATCTTGGTCCTGTGCTGCTTATGCTTCCGTTATACATTGGTGCTTTGTCTAAATTATCAAGTATTATTTTATGTGTTGTTTCATTTGTTCTTGTTAAATAGCAAGATAATTGGGGTTTTTCCAAAATTTCGTTATTTGGTGTTCTCATCGAAAATTTTAATGGTACTCCTGTTATTCCAGGCTGCTCTTCGAGTTTTTCAAGATTTAACGTTCTAATGTCAAGTCTTGGAGGAGTTCCTGTTTTAAATCTTCCCATTTTTAATCCTAATGATTTTAGCGAACTTGTCAAATCATCAGCAGATAATTCTCCCATTCTTCCACCTTTTACACGTTTATCTCCAATATACAGAAGTCCTCTCAAAAATGTCCCTGTTGCAAGTATAACTGCTTTTGCCAAAAATTCCATTCCAGTTTTAGTTTTTATTCCCTTTACAACTTTTTCTATTCTTTTAGAACCATTTTCAACAATTTCAATTTCATCAAAAATCAATTCTGTAACAATATCCTGTACAGTATCAAGATTTTCCTGACGTTCTATTGTTTTTTTCATCTCTCTTGCATAAATTTTTCTATCTGCCTGAGCTCTCAACGAACGAACTGCCGGTCCTTTCTTTGTATTCAAAATTCTCATCTGCACAAAACTTTTGTCCATATTTCGGCCAATTTCTCCACCTAAAGCATCAACTTCTTTAGCCAGATGACTTTTTGCAGGTCCTCCTACCGATGGATTACAAGACATAACTCCTATATTATCAAGTGTTATCGTAAAAATTGCTGTTTTCAATCCTAATCTTGCTGATGCCAAAGCCGCTTCATTTCCCGCATGCCCAGCACCGACTACAATTACATCATAATTTCTCATTATATATAATTATGTAATTCTTTTATTTTAAAATTACATTCTCCTTTCGATTTTAAGTATGTTTAACATAATCCATTATATATTAATATTTTGTTTTTTTCAATGTGATATTTTTTACAGATTTTTTATAAATTCATTTTTCTTAACTTTCATTATAACAAAATTATCAACAATATCTCCTTTTTTATTTTTTCCTGTTAAAACTGCTGAATTAATAATTTTCACGACTTTTTTCATTTCAATTTTTTCACTTAATTCTGCTCGCTCTTCTTGTGCATTTTCTAAAAAATATAGTTCAAAATGATTTCTTGTTTCAAGAATTCTCTGAATTTTATGTTTTTCAGCAAATAATTTTAATTTAATGCTTAAAATGAATTTTTTCATCTGCTCTGGAATTTTTCCAAACCTATCTCTAATTTCATCAAGCAAACCAGTTAATTCACTATCTGTTTCCAACATTGCAAATCGCTTATAAATATTTAATCTTTCATCTCTTTCAATATATGTTTCTGGAATAAATCCTCTTTCATTTAGTATGATTTCCACATTTTCAATTTTTTCAACAAACTCGCCCTTTTGTCTACGAATTTCCTCATTTAGCATTTTTATATACAAGTCATAACCAAAAGTTTCAATCGTTCCGTGCTGCTTATCTCCCAAAATTTCTCCAGCACCACGTATTTTCAAGTCTTCCATCGAAATTTGAAAACCTCCTGATTTTATTCCTTCCACTTTTAGCATGCTTTCTTCCTTTTGACGTCCCTGCTTTGTAATATTTCTCGTTTTTAATAAATAACAGTATCCTTGCCTGTTGCTACGTCCTACACGCCCTTTCAGCTGATATACCTGCGATAATCCTAGACCAGTAAAGTTTTCAATCAGAATTGTATTGGCATTCCCTACATCAATTCCATTTTCAATGATTGTTGAAGCTATCAGAATGTCAAACTGCCCATTTTCAAAGCGTAATAATTTATCCTTAATTTCCTTTGGCGGGAGCTGTCCGTTTATAAATTCAATTTTTACAAAGTCTGGAAGCATTTCTTTTAGTTCCTTCAATTTTTCCTTCATATTTTTTACATCGTTATAAATATAGAAAACTTGCCCATCACGTGATAGTTCACGCAGTATTGCCATTTTTATTGTTTCCTCATCCCAATCTAGTACTTCTGTTATAATGGGAAGCCTGTTTGTTGGCGGAGTGTCAATTATGGAAATCTCTCTGATTCCAAGCATCGCAAGATTTAATGTACGTGGAATCGGAGTCGCAGTTAATGTCAGCACATCCAGCTTTTCCCTTTGAGATTTTAACTTTTCTTTAGCCTTAACTCCAAATTTCTGCTCCTCATCAATAATTAAAAGCCCTAAGTTCTTAAACTGCACATCATCGCTTAGAAGCCTATGAGTTCCAATAACCAAGTCAATAATTCCACTTTTCAAATTTTTTAAAATGTCCTTTGATTTACTCTTCGTAAGCCGTGATAAATTCTCAATTGTAATCGGATAATTTTCAAATCTTCTTTTAAACCGTTCAAAATGCTGTTCTGCAAGTACTGTAGTCGGAGCCACCATAACAACCTGCTTTCCATTGTCAATCGCTTTGAATGCCGCTCTCATCGCAACTTCCGTTTTTCCATATCCAACATCTCCACAGACAATTCTGTCCATTATTTGCGGACTTTCCATATCCTTTTTCACGTCATTTATGGCATTTCTCTGATCTTCAGTTTCCTCAAACGGAAAATTCGCCTCAAATTCTTCCTGCCACACAGTATCCTTCTGATACACAAAACCATTCTGGCTTTGCCGTCGTGCCTGTATTTTGATAAGTTCTGCCGCAAATTTCTGAATATCTTCTTCAAGCTTTTTCCTTTTTCGCTTAAACCCACGTGTTCCTAGCCTGAATAACTGCGGTTCTATATCATTTGACACATATTTTTCCAGTCTATCCAGCTTTTCCACAGGAATATACAAAATGTCCTCATCAGCATACTTGATTTTCAGATAATCCCGCTCTTCCATTGTCTGAATTCCTTTGTAAATTCCAACACCGTACTGAACGTGAATTACGTAGTCACCTTCGATAATCTGATTGACTTTTTTATATTTTATTGCTTTTGTCGTTTTTTTCTTCCGCTCGTAAATATATCCGTCAAGCTCTCTGTCTGTAAGCACAATAAAATTATTTTTTCTATTTTTGCTATCAGCATTTTTTGAATTATCATTAAAGATAAATCCTTCAAACAGCTCATATTTTTCAATTTCCAGATTGTTTTCCTTTTCAGTTAGAATTTGTCCATATTCAGCCATTTTCTTCTCATAGTTATTCGTAAAAATATAAATATCTTCAATTTTTGACAATTTTTCAAGCCTATTTTTATCCCTAAAAGTCTCAATCTGCTCCTGCGAGAAATTTTTAGTCTGAACAAAAATGCTTTTTTTCTTCAAATTTTCATACCTTTTTCGATAAGTTTCCTCACGGCTTCTGTCAAGTAGGATAAACTCTTCCATTTTATAGTCCAGCAATTCCTCATTTTCAATAACGATCGTTACATCTTCCGCCTTTAATTCATCAATAAGCTCAATCAATTCATAATTATTTCCAGAAAGCAAATTTCCAAAAACCTTTATTTCTTCCATCTTTTCCACAGAAATCTGGCTATCAATATCAAAAACTCTTATACTTTCCAGTTCATCTCCAAAAAACTCGAGTCTAACAGGGTGTTCCAAATCTGGCGGGAAAATATCAAGAATATCCCCACGTCTGCTGTACTGCCCCTTTTTTTCAATCAAATATGAATTTTCATACCCATTTTCCACAAGAAATTCTAGAATTTTTGAAAAACTGTATTCTTTCCCAGTTTCAAAGGAAAAAAACTTAACTTTTTCAAAAAATATATCCAAAGTAATCTGTAAATTTACAAATAGAATAAACTGCTTTTGATTTTTTAGAATATCTAACAGTCTTATATTTATCCCTGTAATATCTTCCTCATTTTGTGAGATATTTTCAAAAATATCAATTATTTTTTTTACTTCCAGTTTATTTTTACTTTCTTTACTATCTTTTTTACCAGTTTTAGATTTTTCCGTTAAAATATCTTTTTGTTTTTCTGACATTTCATAGTAATTTTCAAGCATTGCATGATAATTTTCTAAATTTCTGTTGGATGTGGAAATATAAATTATCTTTTTCTTTTCCGAACATAATAAAAACCACGGAATTGCACCGCGGTAAAAATTATTTTCAGATTGTAGAATATTTTTTTCTTTATTTTTTAATTTATTTAAAAAACTTAAATTAAAGTTCATACAAAACCTTCCTATTTCTATCTGTTATTATACAATCGCCATATTCCATAAACTATATAAATATAAACAATATATGGCACAAATCCTAAAGTGTGCAAATATGAAACAGCAAAAACAAGTACTATTATTAAAATTGCAAGACCAAGTCCTTGTATTATTTCAGCGAATGAAACTGTTTCAACTCCAAATACATTTGGTTTGTAAATTGTATTTATCGGTCTTGTGAAAGGATTTAATATTAATACAGAATAGATAATCGCTTCTGCCTGGATTCCCATAAACCAGAATATAATTGTTGAAGCTCCAGCAAGAAATCCAAAAAATACTTTTCCAAAACCATGCTGTGGAGTAGTAAAAGTATCCGTCAACACAAAAACTCCCATAAAAATTACTTCTCCAAGTGAAATAGTCACATTAATATTTTGATTTGAAGCAATATAATATCCAAAGAAAATTGTAACAAAAAACGATACAGGTATATGCCACGTTATTTTTGACTTAAAAATTAGATATATAGCCCCTAAAACCACTGCAATTATCGAAAGTTCCCCAATTATTCCTCTATCTGTTAAAATTAAAGAGGATAATCCTGAAAAGTTTTCAGAAATATTTAAAACTTCAGGATTAGCCCACGCTGCAGAATCCGAAGCAAATACAGCTGGGAAAAATGTCAAAACAAATATTTTTCCTAATATTACTGGATTAAATATTTTCTTTTCTGTTTCTCCATATATAATTTTTCCAAACAATGTTGCCATTGCCCCAGCAAATGCTGCTACATAAAATGGTGTAAACGGAGCAAGTAAAAATCCTGTTAAAGCCCCTATTACTATTCCTGAAAAATCCTTTAAAGTATCTTTTTTTCTTTGTATTAATAATGAAAATATTATTTCCGCCAATTCTGAGGCAACAACTGCTGACAATATTACTAGAACAGGTGTTATCTGGTAAACTAAAAATGCAGTAAGCAACATCGGAATCAAGGATATTAAAATATCTATATTCGTTTTTGCTATATTTTCCTGTAATTCCCTTCTTTTACTTCTAAACATATTAAAATTTCACTACCTTTCCTTTTATAGTTTGTTTTTCTAATCTTAAGATTATTTTCTACTCTCTAAATATTTGATAATCTAAATTTTTTATTTCAATAAGAGATCAAAACTTTTTTTACAATATTTATTTTATTAGACAAATTAATTTCCAAACAAGTTTAATATTAGATTTCATAAACTTCAAATCTTTATTCTGAAGAAGTTGAATCTCCTCCACCTGTTGAAGTTCCTCCAGAACTGCTACTTCCACCACTATTTCCTCCTGCAGATGGTTTTACAGAAGAATCTTGAGATTTAACTTGTGAAGATTTATGTGATGACGAGCTATGTTTTAAACGGCTATGTTTTGGCTCTTTATAAAAATTATATTGGTTACCTTTTTTATATTTCTTGCTTCCTTTTCTACCACCAGTTTTATTATTTGCATTAAGTTCATATTCTGGACTGACAGCCTTGTTTTGTGCTGAATTTGGATTATTAGCTGCATTTTGCTGTGGCTGTTGCGGCTGTTGTTGCGGTGGCTGAACTGCTGCTGCAGGAGCAGGTTGCTGAACTGGCTGTGGCTGTGCTGGTTTTTGTTCAACTTTTTTATTTTCTTCTTTTTTAGCCTCCTCTTTCTTATTGTCTGCTATTACAGCTTTATTTTTTTTGCCAACTATATTTTTCCCAACTTCCTTTGTTTCATCCTTCAATTTTTTTAGTAAATTTTTTGCATTTTTTGAATCCTGACTTCCAAATGCCACTAGCACAACTGACATTAAAAACAGGAAAATTCCCTTTATCTGTTTCATTTTTCTTCTCCTTATTCTAATTAAATATTAACTTTTAACATTAAAATCGAAATTTTTATTATATAATGCTTTGTAAATTCCATTTTTATTTAATAATTCATTATGATTTCCAACTTCTTTTATTTCACCTTTTTGTATCACTACTATTTTATTACTATTTTCGATTGTTGTCAACCTATGGGCGATAACAAATGTAGTTTTTCCTTCCATAAGTTTTTCAAGTGCATCTTGAACTAGCTTTTCAGACTCATTATCAAGGGCAGAAGTCGCTTCATCTAAAATTAATATTTGAGGATTTTCTAAGATTGCACGTGCGATAGCAATCCGCTGCTTTTGTCCACCAGATAATTTTACACCACGTTCACCAATTTCTGTATTATAACCATCTGACAAGTTTTCAATAAATTCGTGTGCATTTGCCTGTTTTGCTGCTTCCACAATTTCTTCAAAAGTTGCATCACGGCGGCTATATTTTATATTGCTAAGTATTGTTCCAGAAAATAAAAACGTTTCTTGCGGCACAATTCCTATTGCTTTACGTAAACTCTTTATTTCATAATCTCTAATATCAATTCCATCAATTCTTAACGATCCGCTTGATACATCAAAAAACCTTGGTATCAAATTTACAAGTGTCGATTTCCCGCCACCTGAATTTCCAACAAAAGCAACTGTTTCGCCCTTTTTAACATTCAAATTAATGTTTTTCAATATTTTTTCAGTACTGTCCCTATATTTAAAATCCACATTTTCAAAAGTTATATCACTTACAAAATTTTCAAACTTTATACAATTTTCCCTATTTACAATAGACGGCATTTCTTCTAAAATTTCAGAAACTCTCGTAATAGAAGACATATTTACACTTATCGAATTAAATCTTGTCATTGCACGTCTTGCAGGCGTATACATTGACGAGATTGCACCTACTATCGTAATAAAATCTCCAGGTGTAAAACTTTTTGCCCTCAAAACACGATAACCACTAAACATTAATAAAAGTGCTATAATTATATAGTTCATAGCTTCCATAATAGAATTAGCTTTTGCATTATATCTAGCAGACCTTACAGCAATTTTCTTTAAATTGGCATTTTTTTTCTTAAAATTATTTATTTCATAATCTTCTGTGGCAAATGCTCTTATAATTCTAATTCCTGACAACGTTTCCTGTAATTTGGAATTTAAGCTGTCTAGTGCTTCTTGACGATGTTTTCCAGAACGTTTTAATCTCTTTGCATATCTTCTCACTGTAATTATAAGAATTGGAGTAACAACCATAACTCCTAGAGTCAGATCAAAGTCTATATAAAATGCTATTCCCAGACAAAGTCCTACTTTTATTATCTCAGAAATCATATCAAAAATTTCCAATATAATTGAATTTATATTACTAGGATCCGTCATTACACGTATCATCATATCTCCAGTTTTTTTTCCTGAAAAATATTCCATATCTAAAGTCTGTATCTTGTTATAGATATCAGTGACTATATCCTTATAAATAGAAGATGAAATTACAGTCGAAAAAATTGTATTCCAATACATAAGCACTGCACCAACTACTGCTAGCATTATCATTGCTCCAGCCGCATACAAAATATCCTTTTCACTTTTCCCAGCAATACCTTTATCAAACAGCCTTTTTATCAAAGCTATCGGAGCTGAAGAAACAAGAGATGATACTGTTGCAAGTAAAAGATTTAGTATGATTAATACATAATATTTTTTTATATATTTTTTCAGCTTCTGAATCCCTCCAAGATCTAATTTTACTTTCTTCATTTATCTACCTTTCATTTTTATTTTACTATGTTTAAATTTTTTTCAGTCGTAATTATTTTTTTATAAAAATTTTTCTTAATTTTCTATAATATGCTCCACTTCCATCAGTCAATTCTTTTTTAAATTCATCAAAACTTTCAAAATCATCTCCACTCACACGATAAATCCAATTTTTATCAAGGTTTAAGGAATTCACACCCTTTCTAGTTGTTATAAAAATATCCACTCCCAAT
The DNA here is from genome assembly GCF_008327825.1 of Leptotrichia shahii. Classification (NCBI taxonomy): domain Bacteria; kingdom Fusobacteriati; phylum Fusobacteriota; class Fusobacteriia; order Fusobacteriales; family Leptotrichiaceae; genus Leptotrichia; species Leptotrichia shahii. Next base: position 2,121,176 of record NZ_AP019827.1, read on the forward strand.
TTTTTTATATCATCTCTATTTCCTTTATATCGGTGTCCCCAAGGATAAGCCAGACAATCTGGAGTTTTCCCCAATTTTTCACTAATAATTTTTTTATTCTCCAAAATTTCAAATTCAACAGTTTTTCTAAATTGTTCTTCACTAATTTTATCAAAAAATTCATCTTTTCTTTTTTTAAATAATTTATTCAAAAATTCTTTTTTCTCTTTTTCAGACATATTGTCCTCTTGAAGTTCCATAACCTTTCTATATTTTTCTACAAAATCCTTCTTAGGCTTGTATCCAGGAATTGAAATTTTACTTCGTAATTTAAACACAGGAAGTCCATTTAACTTTTCAGCATCACTTTTTTCATCATAATTTCCGTCAAAAAACAAGCTATAACTTTCCCTTTTAAAATATGGAGAACTTTCTCTGTCATAAAAAGCAAGTACATCAATATTTTTTATTGTCAACTGATGTGAATGTGTATGAAGCTGAAAATCAACTAGTCCACTTTCATACATTTCCCTAATCTCAGCCCAGTTTAAATAAGCCTCATCCTTTTCAATAAACTTTGTATTCAAAAATATTGTAGCCTTCATATTATATTTTTTTAAAATTGGAAAAGCCAGAGTATAATTATTTTTATATCCATCATCAAAAGTTATAAGTATCGAATTTTTCGGCAACTTATAATCTAATCCCTTCAATTCTTCCATTTTAAAAGTCTTTTTATCTTTTATCCATTTTATATGCTCTTTAAATTCATCCACAAAAATTCCGCCTTTACCCTTTTCACTATCAATGCTGTGATACATAAGGCACAAGACAAAATTTTTCCTATTTTTATTATAGGCAATAAATACCAAAAACAGCAAGATTATTATTAAAAATAAATATGTCATTTTCGCCTCCCTTCAAATTATAACTTACCTCTTAATTTTAAAAGTTTTGCTCTTATTTTTTTTATTAACCTGTCAATTTTAAAATTCAGAACTGTATTTTTTCTCTTATTACTAAAATGCACATGTCTTTTATTTCCAATATGAGTTACATAAGGTTCCTTAAAAAATACCGTTTTAAATCCACGTTCCTTATAAAAATCCGATAAAACTTCCTCGTATCTCTGATTTTCCAACTTTTCATGAGGCCCAAATAAATCCATGTCCTTTTTTCTTCTCAAAGCTGGATTATAAGTAAATATTTCACCTTTTACATTATACCAATGCTCTCCTTTTTTTGAAATATAATCTTCATCATAAAAAAAATCTTCCTTAAAATCACTTTTTGAACGAAGCCCAACAACCAAGATTTTTTCATCTTCCTCCATCAATTCCATTGATTTTTCAATAAATCCCTTTTTAAGAAATTTCCAGTCATCTTCACAATGAAAAATATATTCAGTATCAATTTCACAATAAGCCTTGTCAATTGATTTTAGCTGTCCTAACCGTGTTTCATTTACTATGAGTCTAAAATTCTGCTTTTTAGTATCATATTTTGAAATCAGCTTTTCGAGTTTTTTCTCTTCAGTACTATCTTCTGTTATTATTATTTTCTTAATTGGATAGGTATTATATTCAAAAAAGCTGTCAAGCGTTTCCTCCAGCAAGTCAAATCTTCCACAACTAGTTATTACTAGCGTTACTTCCTTCATATCTATCAAGCCCCTTCTTAGCCATTGTTTTTCTGCTTTTTATAGCCTCTGCCAAGTATTCATCATTTTTCTTCAGCCTACTTCTATCATTTTCTTTATGATACAAGTGACACACCACTGCCTCAAACTTGAGTTTTTTCTTTTTACACCCAATATTAAATAATCTTACAGCAAGCTCGCTATCTTCCCTTCCCCAACCTTCTATTTCCTCCTCAAATCCATTTACTTTAATTAAATCCTCCTTGAAAAAGGACATATTGCAAGATCTTATTCCACGTAAATTTCTATCTACTTTTGTAAAAATTTTAGAAAGGATTTTGCTTCTTATCATATTTATATTATTCTTCACACCTTTACTAAAAAGATTTATTTTCTTCCCTTCCATTATCTTCTTTGCCGTAACCCCTGAAGTTATAACTCTTGATCCTTGAATAAAACAGCCTTTTTTCATATTTTTTATATGATCTTCAACAAAATGCCTATTTAATACTAAATCACCATCTATTATTATTATATAATCTCCAGCTGCCTTGCTTATCGCTCTGTTTCTTGACATGCCAGCCCGAAATCCCTTATCTTCCTGCCAAGAATGAATAATGTTGCTTTGCGGATAGCTTTTCTGAAATCTTTTTACAAGATCTATTGTTTCCTGCTTTGAGCCATCATCGGCAATTATTATTTCCTTTGGGGCAACAGTTTGTTCTAATGCACTATTTAAGCATATTTCCAGAGCTTTTGGCCAATTATACGTGGTAATAACAAGCGAAGTGCCATTTCCCAAGCTATTATAATATTCTTCCCGTAATTTAGTATATTTTGTCATTGTGTAAATGGAGCTGTATTTGGCAAGCAGGTAACCTTCGTAGCCATCCATGAATCCAAGCTGCAAAATATACATTCTAAAAAATCTGAACATCATTTTTGAATATATTTTTATAAAACTCGGATTTTTCCCTTTTTTCATATATTCTTTAGCACTTTGTGAAGTATACCTGTTTAATTTTTCAAGAAATTCCTCTATGCTGTCATAAGTATAATGTATTATCATTTCTTTTATTTTTTTTATTTTGCTGTCAGTTTGATATTGTTCATGCACTTCACGGCTGCTTATCTTCACTTTACCATTTTTCCATAACCTTATTACATAATCATCCCATCCACCAAACTTTATTTCCTTTTTAAATGCAATATTTCTCAATTTTATTTTATAAACGTCACTTGATGGATTTTCACTATTTATAATTATTTTTATTTTTTCCTTTAGCTGTGGTGATATTACTTCGTCAGCATCTATTAGCAAAATCCACTCGCCCTTGCATTTTTCCAAGACAGAATTTTTTTGTGGTCCATACCCCTTCCACTTTTCCACAAAAACCTTTGCTCCTTTTGAAAGTGCAATTTCCACAGTTTTGTCTGTACTTTCGCTATCAATGATTATTATTTCATCAGCAATTTCCCTCACAGAATCTAAAGTTTTTCCTATTCTATTTTCTTCATTAAAAGTTATTATTCCTACAGATAGTTTCATAAGTATTTCTCCCATTTCATATTTTAAATTCCTAAATAGCAGATAGATTATTTTCATAACTTAACTTATCAAATACTTTTTCAAAATCCACATCATTAATTCGGCTTTCAGTATAGTCGATCAGTATATTTCCTTCTTCTTTTATTCGCCATTTATTTTTATTGATTTTTGGTCCATAAAAAGCCATTATTTTTTTATTTAGCCCTTCAGCAATATGCAAGATTGCAGTATCCAAAGATACCACCAAATCACTATTTTTAATTATAGATATTGAATCAAGTACCGTTCTGGACTTTTCAAAAAATAAAATATTCTTATTATCTGTCTTTTCAAGTATATTATAAATTGTTTCTCTATCGTTTGGAGAATCTAATATTATAATCCTATAATCTTTATAAATTTTACTTAGTCTTTTTATTATAATTAAAGCAACTTTCTCATTTATTTTTCTTCCTCTGGAAGCTCCAAAAAAGTTTAATGCGATTATTTTCTCATTGATATTATTTTCATCTAAAAATTTTTTTACATTTCTTTCAGAATCTTTTGAAACTGGAACATCATACATTGTATTTTTTATTTCAATATTCACACTTTTCATCATTTGCTTATAAATTTCAACCATTTTTAAAGTATTATTCTGTTTTACATCCTTGTTATATATTTTATAGCCATCTTTATTATAGCCAACATTAACTATTGCATTTATCCTATTTATAAGATAAAACTGCTTATACTTCAATCCTTCCGTCGAATCAAGCAATACATCATAATTATTTTTTTTCAATATCCGTGCAGCTTTTCTCCACTCAAAAAATTTTTTCCTGTCAAATATATAGTATTTATCTATATTCTTATTTAATTTCAGTAAATCTTCTAAAGATTTATCAGAAACAACATCAATTTTTATATTAGGATAATATTTTTTTATTTCTCTAAAAATAAATGAACTTATTATATAATCACCTATTTTCCCGTCAGTTCTTAAAAATAAAATTCTGTTTATTTTGGATGGATCTAAATCTACATCTTTTTTTCTTTTATCAAATATTCTACTTAATATCTCATTTTTTTTATCAACTAATTTATCCCTGTATGGTCTATAAAATTTCCAGTTTATTTTACTCATTATATTTTTATTCCTTATGTAACTACAGTTATTTACGTTAATTCAAGGGTAACGTATAATCCCATTAATTTCCCTTAACTTTTTTTATTTCATTTATCTTATTATTTAGCCATTTTATCGGTTCTGATAATGAAAAATTATAAGTTTGATTATGGCTTCCTTGTATCTTTGAAATTACCTGCAAGCTATCAGCAGTTGTTTTAGGTGACCATCTGCATAAGTTATATTTGTCGTTTGCATAGAAACTCAGCAAAGGTTTATTCAACGAAGAAGCTATATGAATTGCACCGCCATCAACTCCAATTACCAAATCAGCAGTAGCCACAAATAAAATAAAATCATTAATACTAAATTTTTTAGATAAGGAAATATCCAAATTTTTATTTACATTGCTTATCAATTTTTTATAATATTCCTCACTTCCAGCAGTTTTTCCCATAATAATTTTTACATCTTTTATCTTCTCATTTTCAATATTATTTAACAATTCAGCAACTTCTTCGGGCTTCATTTCCCTGTCACTACCTTGTGGAACTAATAAAATTTTTACTTTTTTATTTTTCTCTTCAACTTTTTGAGAATCATATTTCCAAAATTTTTCCATTTTTACAATATCTTTTTCCAAAAGTTTAATATGCGGTTTCTGTTTTTCTATTTTAAAATATTTAGAAAATTCAGAATTTATCAAATAATCTATAATATGCGTTTCAACAGGTGGAGTACAATCAAAATCATAATTTTTTAAATTTTTTTTATTATAATAATGCTTTTCATTTCTTTCTCCAAAAATCATTGTAATTTTAGGGCTTAATACTTTTTTCCAAATCATCCGTTTTGTATTTTCTTTGCTCAAAAAGTCTAATAGCACATCCCATTTTTTATGATTTTTAAACACATCACTCCACTTTACAACAGCATCTATTACTTTTTCATTTTCATTGCATAATTTAGCAAATTCTATATTTCTATCTGTTACCACTATTCCTAATTTAATATCAGAATACATCTTTTTTAATTGCCTTGCATAGCAAAAAGCTATTAAAGTATCACCAATAGAATCTTTAGGATTTAAAAGTATAGACTTTATATTTTTCAAATTAACATGCTTATACTTTTTTTTAGTACCAAATAGCCATATCATTATTTTGGATTTTATTCCATTTACTATACTCATTATGTAACCTTTCTTTACATTCTTCTAAATAGCTATTTATTTTTTTAGGAATTTATATTTTCTATTAATTCCTTTAGTTTTGTTTTATTACTTTCCATTGAAAAATCATTCGCTCTCACAAATGACAGCTTTCTATAATTTTCATATTTTTTATTATTATTCATTAATTCATAAACTTTTTCCACAAATTCATCTTTATCATTTAATGGTATCAGTTCCCCATATTCACTATTTTTTCCCAATATATCTTTTGGTCCTGTGGGACAGTCATAAGATATAACAGGTGTTCCAAAAGCAAGGCTTTCCAGCAGTACAGTTGGCAATCCTTCATATTTAGCAGTATGTACAAATAATTTTGCATTTTTAAAAAATGGATACGGATTTTCAATTTGTCCTAACAAAATCACATCATTTTCCAATTTGTATTCTTTAATTTTTTGTTTAATTAATTCTATTTTTTCACCATTTCCAATAAAATAAAGTTTTTCCTTTATTCCTCGCTGCTTTAATTTATGATAAATGTCAACTAGATGTTCAGGCTGCTTTTGCTGTGTCAAACGTGATACTTGTAAAAAATAATCCTCTTTTAAGTATTTTTCATAGTCAGGATTTGGATTCTCTGCCTTTTCTTTGATTTTTTCAAGATTTATTGGATTATAAACTAATTCCACTTTAGTTTTATTCATTCCTAAAATATCCACAAACTCATCTCTCATTGTATCACATATTGCCAGTATTTTATCATATTTTTTATATTGTTTCTTATATTTTTCTATTTTTTCTTCGCTCAATTTTTCTCCAAAAGTAAGCGAGAAATGAATCCAGGCAAATACAGGTATTTTTATATCAAAATTATTATATTTCAACAAATTTGAAGAGTAATCTATAACAATATCATATTTTTTTTCTTTTATTCTCTTTTCCACTTTTTTTAAATATGTAGTTTTTGCCCGTAACCTAAAAATTTCTTTAATAATTTTACTTTTTCCGTCATAATTTTTAAATAAAAATTCATAATTCACTTTTTCAGGAATTTCATTTTCAAATAAATTATTTCCCCTATGATCCCAAGTTATAAGCAAATCAACATCATAATTTAATTCAACCAAATTTTTTAATACATTTAGTAAAACTCTTTCTTCTCCTCCCATGCTCAAATGACCATGTAATACCAGCACTTTCATTTTTTTCATCCTTTTTTACCAAGTTTATTTTATTTTGTACATATTTTCAAAATATTCAAAAAAAGTTCCATCCTTTTTTCTTTTACTATTCTCTATTTTAAAAGACAATTTATGAATACTTGATTTTTTTGTTATTTCTTGTAATTTATCTTTAGAATATTTATCAAACCACACTCTAAACATTTCATGTGGAAAAGTATCAGATATAACTTGACATTGTTCCTTTTTATAATAATTTTCTATCAATTCGTTATAAAGTATTTGTAAAATAAAATAATTTGGAACTGAATCGTTGTTTTCCCAAAAAATCATTAACATATCCAGTAATGTATCAATGACTTTGTTATTTTTATGTGAGAAAATAACGCTGCTTAACATTCTTACCTTCGATTTTTTACTCCAAGAAAAATAAATTGAATCATAATCTTCCCATTCTTTTTTGTTTTCCAAATTTTCATCTCTTTGAAACAAAAAATAATCCATTTCAAAATATTTTTCAGACAAATAATCTGTTAAAAGTATTGTCGCATCCATCCAGACACCACCATAATTACTTAGCAATGCAAGCCTTAATATATCTGAAAAATGAGCATATCCCATTCTTTTATCATTTAATTTTTCCAAAATATATTCTGGAATATCAAGATATTCCTTCATACTTTCGTTATCCAGACGAATTACAGTATAATCCCTGCCATATTTCTCCATAGATTTATAGCAAATTTTTACAACACTAGGCAATTTTTCATAATCCCAGCCTTGCCCCCAAAATTGCCATATTATGTTCTTATCTGCCAATGTCTTTTTTGGCTTAACTTTTTTTCCCATAACTTTATTTTGAAAGTAATCCTTTAAAATATTATCCCAATCCTTTGCAATTGTTTTTTGATTCAAAAGATACACATTACTTTGTAATTTGTCATATATTTTTTTTGGCAATAATTCTTTATACACATATTTATAGGGCTTTTTATTTAATTTTTCGTTAAGTTTGTAAATTTTGCTGTTAGAAAATTTATATTTCTCCATTTTCACGCTCCTGTTATTTATATAGTAAAATTACTTTAATTAATTCGATCTCACCAATTGAAAATTCAAACATAATATTTAAACTAAAAATAGTAGAACATCATTTTTCATTTTCAAAATCTAAAGTCTTCTGATTTTTTATGTTTCTGTACAAGTAGTCAATAAAAAATATTAGTACAGTTAAAGTTATTACTAAATGCTTATCATTCAAATTATCATCTGTCATCCCTTGAATTATCCAAGCTAGAAATGAAACTTTCGTAGCTATTTCAAATGCAATTATTTTTGCATTCTTATTGTGCTTATAAAGATTCATTTTAAATAATTTTATTAATAAATTCATAACTATCAAAATAAAAAATATAAAACCTAAAATTCCAAAATCCAGTAAATATTGTAAATATGAATTATGCGAAGCTATGTAATGCTGGATACGCAGTTTATTTCCAGTAAGAAAATATTTATAAACATAGTCACTGACTCCTGTTTTTTTATAATAATCCAAATTAAATTGTTTTCTTTCTTCTGCTTTCCAGCCATATAGAGGCTTTTGTTTAAAGGCTTCGACTCCAGTCTTCCAGAAGATTACTCTTAAATTGCTCGAAGGATCATTTTTATATTTGACTATATATTGAATTCTATTTGATATTGAAACTGGCAACATGAAATAACCTGCAAAACACATCAAAATAGCCATTAACATATATCTTTTTCTTTTTTTATACATAATGTATAAAATGGTAGGAATTAAACAGATATAGACCATTTTTGATCTATTTACAACAACTATAAACAAAACTAGCATTGACATTATAGCCAAATAAATTTTTATTATTTTGTTTTTTTTATTATCATCATTTTTATAAAATAATAAAAAAGATAACAAATATAAAAATATTATACACATAATATTTGCAAAATCCTGAACAGTTAAAATAGCAGTAACCCTCGGATAATCGAACCCTACAGGATGTGCCCATTCATTATAATTTTTTATAAAATTAAAAATTGCTAAAATCAAAATTATTGTTCCGCCACATAAAAATGACTTTAAAAAATCAAAAATTCTTTTATCATCATTTATAAAATACGCTAATGGGAAAAAAATCAGATATCTTAAATTATAATTATCAAGTCGTGATCCTATTCCGCCATCAAATGCCGCTATTAAAAATGACATAACTACAAATGAAACTAATACTATTGAAAATTTTACATCTATTTTAGAAAAAAAATCCTTCCGATTCTTTTTAAAAAACATTGAAACTACAAATGTTAATAACAGTAACGGAATCACAACATTATTCTCAAATTTTTCAGATAAAAATAAAGAAACTCCAGTTAATAAACAAAAAATAACCCCCACCTTGTCTATAATTAAGTTTATTTTTTCATTATTCATATTTTTTTTCTCCTTAACATAATATATTTATTGGTAATTTAGACCTGTTCGACAACCTAAGTTTTTTATTTCAACGAGGAGTCAATACCTCTCGCTTTAGAACATTTGTTTTATTAAATTCTAAAATACATATAATTTGCAAACAAGTCTTTTATAAAAATTTATAAATTCCAATAAATACGGCACTTTTATATTTTATTTTTCTTAATCTTTCCACTCTTATACAAGGAATATTTCTTTTTATTACTATAAAATACTATTATTTCTTAATTTATATATCTTTTGTTTATTTTGATCATAAATTACAATATCAATTGCAACCCATTAAATATGTTTTATAATTTCATCATAAACTCTATCCACATCAATTAAAGGAATTCCCTTATAATAATCCTTCCTATACTTATGCTGTCTTTCAGGAATTTTCACAATATTATTCTCATAAAACTCATTATCCTCAATAACATTGCTTTTTTCAGTCCAAGGAAAAAAACCCAATGAACGTTTCCCAGGTCCAAAAATTCCGATTATAAACGGTTTTTCAAATCCACTGGCAATATGGATTGGAGAACTGTCATTTCCTACAACAATATCAGCCCTTGAAATCAATGCTCCAAATTCTACAAGATTAATTTTCCCACGGAAATCAATAACATTTTTATCATTTTCAAAATTTAAAGGAAGTTCCTTTTCCACTTTTGAGCCAGTTATCCCAATAAAGTAATTTTTATTTTTTTTCAATCTCTCAATAACTTTGCGATATTTTTCTATTGGCCACATTTTTTCAGCCCTCTGGCTACCTGGTGCAACCAATATCAACTTTTGCCTTTCATTCCCAAAATATCCATGATTTTTTAGAATTTTATCAATTTTAATAAAATTTTCCTTTACAGGATAAATTCTAATTGGAATTTTTTCCCCTTTGTATTCCACCAAATCAAGCAGTCTTTCCACTTCATGCTTTTTCATGTCATAATGAACTTTCTTATTTAGCAAAAACGAGCCTGTTGCCACATCAAATCCAACAATATTCGGAATTTTTGCCAGTTTTGCAAGCAATATCGACTTTATAAATCTATGTGGTATCACGGCATAATCATATTTTTTTTGCTTTAAAATTTTTAATACTCTCAAGAATCCCTTTACTCCCTTATCTTTCCCCTTTTTATCATAAAGCAGTATTTCATTTAAATTAGGATTATTGCTTATTACACTCTGATTTGACGGCAATGTCAAATAATCAATTTCTGATTCAGGATACATATCCTTTAATCTTTGGATCAAAGGCGTAGATAAGACAATATCCCCAATAAATGCTGTATGTATTACCAATATTTTCATTTTTTCTCCTTAACTCTGTATACAGAGTTATTATATCATATTTAGTATTTTTTTATAACTGTTTTTTTATATTTTACAACTTTTCTATTTTATACGATAACATTAAATTTAACCAATAAAAAATAACAAAAAAGACATAGCTTATGATTTAATTCACTAAGTTACGTCTTTTTTAAAATTTTACAATAAAACAAAGATAAATTATTTTAATATTTTGGATTCAAATTTTTTTCCACCATAATATAACATATATTTCTTATCTTGTAATGCTCCTGGATTTACAAATATTATACCATTTTTTTCTGCAAAAAATTCCTTATGCGTATGTCCAAAAACACAAATTTCAGCTTTTTCCAAATGTGCCTTTTTTTCTAGTTCTTCAAGTGTCTGTTTCACATTATACAGATGTCCATGTGTAAGAAATACCTTTTTCCCCATCAAGTCAAATATTCTCATATCTCTCGATTCATAATCATCCATATCAGTATTTCCCTTTACAATAGCAAAAAGTACATCCCTATAAACTAATGACATATCAATTGCATCGGTGCTGTGATCTCCTGCAAAAATTACGATTTCTGGATTTTCCAGCTCCATCACCTGCTGAAAATAATCAAGTCTTCTGTGACTATCCGAACAAATTAATACTTTCATTAAATCTCCTCTCTCCATCTTCCTCTTTTTTTACTCCTAAAATTTTTTTCATACCCAAACTCCTTTAAAATTGAACTAATAAAAATCAAACATTTTAAAAGTTTTATACAAAATGGTTGTAGTTTTTTAGCCTAGTTTTAAAATAGTCTTATTGTATTTTTTAGATTAAAATTTAAATTTTAAAATAATCATTTTCTAAATAATTTATTTCTATAGCAAAATTACCTTGAAACTGTTTTAAATATTATAATTATTCTACTCAATTAAACATTTGTATAATTTAATATTCAAGTTTATGGCATTTTGGATAAATTATATCATACTTTTTAACTTTATACTAATTTTTTCTATTATTTGATCTATATTTAATCATAAGTTTTTTGATAAGTTTTATTTATTATAATCCAGCAGAATTTATAAAAAATATTATTTTTATTATAATTTTCTTTTATAGTAAAATTAAATTAAAACTAAACTTTAAAATTATAATGCTTTTCAAGCACACATTATATTTATGTAGTTTCTTAATATATTTTTAAAGAAAATCGAGCATATTTTTAAAATATAATTTTTTATTTTTTAAATAATATCTTGAAAATATACTCATATTTACAGTAAAACTATTTATAAGTCAAGCAACTATTTTATACAGATCTAATATTATTTAATTATACTAAATTAAATATAAAAAAGAAAGAAATGCGTTTTTTGAATTTAGATACACTCAAACAGCTTTTATAAACTGCTTGAGTAATATCCAATATTATTTGCAGATAAAAAATTTCTTTATTATTTGACTTTTTAAACAATAAAAATCGGTTTTTGAAGATTTTCAAGTATTCTAACTCCAAGTTTACCAGTAATTCTTTCAACCATTACTGTATACCGTAAATCTCCCATTAAAACTAAATCATAATTTTGAGATTCGTTCATAATTGTCTTGAATGTATCTCCTTTTTTATGAATAAGGTTATAGTTTTCTCCAAATCTTTGGGCTAAGCTATTTTCATCATCTTCTTCAACATTTACACGCAATACGTTCATCTTTTGCTCACCAAATATGTAGAAAAAAGTAAATAGCGTCTTATTGGCATTATAAGCCCCGTCATCAAGCAATACCAAATTATCCAATCTGAAATTTTCCACATTTGGTAAAATAATTAGCGGCTTGAATATGCTTCTCAAAATTTCCTTTAATACAGGAGTTACTTTTTCATTTTTTACAAGCACGAGCAAATCATATTTTTTCAATTCTTCCAAAATAATTTCAGAAGTTTCTCCATCCTTTGTGTAAAAATTTGAAATATCAGCTGTCATTTTTTCTTTTATTTTTTTTACAGTTTTTTCTTCAAGCTCCCTGTATTCCTTAAAGGCATAATTTGCTCCGATATTTAATCCCATACCTTCAATGCTCACAGGAAAAACTTCGTACTTTAAGATATCTTTGATATAGATAACATCAATATCAACATCATATTTTTTCTTAAAAATTCCCGCAAAATTAACCAATGGCTGTATTTCATTTTCTGCCGTAACTAAAAATAATGCTTTTTTTTGTAACATTTTAACCACTTCCTTATTATGATAATTTTATTTAACCTATTTATCTTCTTCACTAAAGTCAGGAGCTTCTGTAATTTTTACGACAGATGCAATTTTTTCATTATTTCTGACTTTCATTATTCTAACACCTGTTGCCGAACGGCTTTGCACAGTAATTTCATTAATACTTGTCCTAATTAATGTACCTTCTGAAGTAATAAGCATAATTTCATCATTTTCCCTTACGATTTTTACATCTACAATTTTTCCAGTTTTATCATTAAGTTTTGCATTAATAATTCCTTTTCCTCCACGGGAAGTTAGTCTATATTCTAATAATTTTGTACGTTTTCCATATCCTTCTTCAGTGATTGTAAGAATTCTAATTTGGTCATTATCCATTTTTGAATTAATAATTGCAGCTCCTACTATTTTATCCTTATCCCGTAGCGTTATTCCCCTTACTCCAACTGCTGTTGTTCCCATACTTCTTACATCTTTTTCTGAAAATCTAATGGCAATACCGTTTCTAGTCGCTACAAAAATTTCATCTTCACCACTTCCGCTAGTAAGTCCAACAAACATAACCTCATCTTCATCATTCAATCTGATTGCACGTTTTCCAGCCTTCATAATATTATTAAATAATGTCAATTCAGATTTTTTAACAACTCCGTTCCGTGTTACAAAGAACAAGTTTTTATTGTCTTCAAATTCACGAACTTTTATTATCGTGCTGACTTTCTCATCAGAATCTAGATTTATTATATTTCCAATCAGTTTTCCACGTGCCTGTTTTCCAGTTTCAGGTATTTCGTACACTTTTATGCTGAATACTTTTCCTTTCGTTGTAAAAATAAGCAATGTGTCAAGTGCTCTTGCTATATACATATCTTTTACAACATCATCTTCTACTGTATTTGTAGCATTTACCCCAATTCCACCACGTTTTTGTGAACGATAAGTGTCAATTGCCACACGTTTTACATAGCCTTTTTCAGTAAGTGTTACAACTACTTCCTCATCCTTGATCAAGTCTTCTATGCTAATTTCAGCTCTCGCATTTCTAATTTCAGTTCTACGTTCATCACCAAAATCTTCTTTTAATTTAAGTGCCTCCTCTTTAATTATACCATATATTTTTGAATCATCAGATAAAATTCCCATTAATTTTTCAATTAATAGCATAAGTTCACTATATTCCTGATTAATCTTATCTCTTTCAAGTCCAGTAAGTCTTTGTAATCTCATATCCAATATAGCTTTTGCCTGAATTTCTGAAAATTCAAATTTAGTAATTAATTCAGCCCGTGCAGCATTTGCATCTTTGGAAGCACGTATAATCCTAATTACTTCCTCAATGTTATCAAGTGCTATTTTGAATCCTTCCAAAATATGAGCCCTATTTTTAGCCTTTTTCAATTCAAATTCAGTTCTTCTTGTAATTACTTCAAATCTATGTTCCAGATATTTCTGAAGAACCTGCTTTAAATTTAATACTCTCGGTGCATTGTCAACAAGTGCAAGCATAATCACACCAAATGTATTTTGCAAATCGGTAAATTTGTAAAGACTGTTTAAGATCAATTCACTTTCTTCGCCTTTTTTCAGTTCAATTACAATTCTAATACCATCCCTGTCAGTTTCATCCCGCAAGTCAGATATTCCTGTAATTTTCTTCTGCCTTACTAAATCAGCAATTTTTTCAATAAGTCTAGACTTATTCACTTGATATGGCAATTCTGTTACAATAATCGATTCTTTCCCTGTTTTAGAAGTTTCAATTTCTACACGTCCTGCAACTCTTAACTTTCCACGTCCAGTTTTATAGGCATCGTAAATTCCCTGTTTTCCGTTAATTATACCACCAGTTGGAAAATCTGGTCCTTTTATATAAGTAATCAATTCATCAATTGAAATTTCAGGATTATCAATTAATGCAACAATTCCATCAACTACTTCCCCTAAATTATGTGGCGGAATATTTGTAGCCATTCCAACTGCAATTCCGTTTGCTCCATTTAGTAATAAATTAGGCAGTTTAGCAGGCAGTACAGCTGGCTCATCCAAACTTTCATCAAAGTTCTTTCTGTAATCAATCGTATCCTTTCCAATATCCGCAAGCAGCTCTTCAGTAATTTTGGCCATTCTAGCCTCCGTATACCGCATTGCCGCTGCTTCATCCCCATCAATCGAACCAAAGTTTCCATGTCCATCAATAAGTTCATATCTCATATTAAAGTCCTGTGCCATTCTAACCATAGCACCATAAACCGAAGAATCCCCATGCGGATGGTATTTCCCCAGTACATCCCCGACAATTCTTGCCGATTTCTTAAATGGAGTCTTATGGCTCATTCCCATCTCACTCATGGAAAACAAAATTCTTCTATGCACAGGCTTTAATCCATCACGCACATCAGGCAACGCACGGCTAACAATTACACTCATCGAATAATCCAAATAAGCCGCCTTTATCTCATCCTCAATATAAACATTAGATTCATTTGATAAATCCGTAGCCTTAGGTAATCCTTCCACAATGATTTCCCTATCATCATTTTCATCCATTTCTGTTATCTCTTCTCTTTCATTGTCATCTCTAAAATCGTCTGACATCCTGCACCTCTTTTCTTCTCTTTCTTTACAACAAGTGAACTATTTTAAAATGTTCAATTAAGCTATTTCCTAAATTTTTATTACAAATTAGTAATTGTTTTTCCTTTTTTATACTAACTCTTTTAACATAACTATTTATAATTAAACTAAAAACGTCGGTATTGCAAAGGGGATGGCAACTATTCCCTTTGCTTTTAAGAAAGAAAAAATATAAATATTATAGAAAAAATATCTATTAATAAAAATAACTTTTCTCAATTTTAATTAAAAATTATATATCCAAATTCCTTACGTAATTTGCATTATCCTCTATAAACTTCCTTCTTGGCTCAACCTTATCCCCCATCAGAATATTAAACATTTTATCCGCATAAGATGCATCTTCCATCGACACTTTTAACAATGTTCTCACTTCTGGATCAAGAGTAGTTTCCCAAAGCTGTTCTGGATTCATTTCTCCTAATCCTTTGTAACGTTGAATTGTATACTTTCTTCCATCTTTTTCCAAAACTTTTGTCACTTGCTTTAGCTGGTCATCTGAATAGGCATATCTAATCGCCTTTCCAGCCTGAATTTTGTATAAAGGAGGCTGTGCAATATAAATATAGCCTTCATTAATTAATTCTCTTAAATGTCTATAAAAGAATGTCAGCATTAATGTTCGGATGTGAGCCCCATCAACATCGGCATCTGTCATGATTACGATTTTATGGTATCTTAATTTTTTTATATCCATATCATCACCAAATCCGGCTCCAAAGGCTGTAATCATTGCACGAATTTCGGCATTTTCCAGAGCTTTGTGCACTCCTGATTTTTCCACATTTAATATTTTCCCACGAAGCGGCAATATTGCCTGAAATCTTCTATCTCTTCCCTGTTTTGCAGAACCTCCTGCCGAGTTTCCTTCGACTATGAAAATTTCTGACTCAGATGGATCTTTTGAGGAGCAGTCTGCTAATTTTCCTGGTAATGATCCAACTTCTAGTGTATTTTTTCTAAGTACAAGTTCTCTTGCTTTTTTCGCAGCTTCTCTTGCTCTTTTAGACATTACCATTTTTTCAATGATTTTTTCAGCTGCCTTTGGATGATCCTCCAAATAAAATTTTAAATTTCCTCCAACAATATTTGATACAATCCCTGTAACTTCACTATTTCCAAGTTTTGTTTTTGTTTGCCCTTCAAATTGAGGTTCAGGTATTTTTACGCTTATTACGCAGACTAGCCCTTCTCTTACGTCTGTCCCTTGAAATGTTCCATTTTTATCCTTAATCAAGTTCATCTGCTTTGCAATATCATTAATAGTTCTTGTAAGTGCTGTTCTAAAACCGCTGACATGAGTTCCACCTTCGTGTGTATTTATATTATTTACAAATGAATAAACATTTTCCCTTTGAGAAGTTGTATAATTCATAGCAATTTCTACTTCTACAAATTTTGCATTTTTATATTTCATTATTTTATTTCCATCTTCATCCACAGCTTCTACTTCTTTAGCTTCTTCAATTTGCATTGTATCAGCCATATAAATTACATCATCAACGATTTTTTCCTCATCAATAATTTCATTTAAAAAATCTTTTATTCCACCTTCAAATAAAAATTCTTCGGTTTTTATATCATCGTTTTTTCTTTCATCCAATAATTCGATTTTTAAACCTTTATTTAAATATGCTAACTCTTTTAAACGTGACTCCAAGATTGAATAGTCATAAACCGTTGTTTCAAAAATTTCATCATCAGCTTTAAATCTAACTACAGTTCCATGTACACCCTCGTCAGCTGTACCTATTTCCTCCACAGGCGTTATTGCCACACCACGCTTATATGTTTGCCGAAAAACTTTTCCATCACGTGTGACAGTCGCTTCAAGCCATTCTGACAAGGCATTTACAACAGATACTCCAACTCCATGAAGTCCACCTGACACTTTATAGTTGTCATTGTCAAATTTACCGCCAGCATGCAATACTGTAAGTACAACTTCCAAGGTTGATTTTCCTGTCTTGTGCATTCCTACAGGGATTCCACGTCCATTATCAGATACTTCGATTATATTTCCTTCCAATATTTTTACAGTGATTTTATCACAAACTCCAGCAAGTGCCTCATCCACACTGTTATCCACAATTTCCCACACAAGATGATGAAGCCCACGTGATGAAGTCGATCCAATATACATTCCAGGACGCTTCCTAACTGCTTCCAGCCCTTCAAGGACTGTAATAGCTTCTGCTCCATAATTATCAGCCATTATTTACTCCCTCCATTTTATACCAAACTTTATATCTTCTTTTATTTCAAATTACACTAAACTTTGCTTATGAAAAGCAAAGACATCATTTATCCATTGTAATGACAAAACAATTTTAAATTTCTTACCAAATAGTAACATAATTCAAAATTCACAAAAATTTATTATCCAAATAAAAAGCCGCATTATTTTCCAACGCAAAAATTCCCAAACACATGATCTAAAATATCTTCAGACGATATTTCTCCTGTAATTTCTGAAAGAGAATCTAATGCTTCTTTTAAATCCACAGAAATTAGATCCATCGGAAGCCCCATATCTATCGTTTCAAAAATATTTTTTATCGCATCTTTCGTTTTTTCAAGTGCTGTTTTATGACGAATATTTGTAATTATCAATTTTTCCGATGAATTTTCCACATCTTCTTCCATAATATATGAATAAATTTTTTCTTGCATATCTTCAATTCCAATATTGTCCTTTGCTGATATTTCAACAATATTTCCCAAATTATACCCTTCAAGATCAATTTTTCTGTTCAAATCAATTTTATTCAATAATACTATAACTTTCTTTTTATTCTCTTTTATCTGATTTATAACTTCTATATCTTCATTTTCAAGCTCCTTTGAAGCATCCAGTACAAGCAGCACCAAATCAGCCTTCTCAATAAACTGCTTAGACTTTTCCACACCAATATTTTCCACAATATCGTCAGTCTTTCTAATTCCAGCTGTATCCACAAGAACTAACGGAACTCCCTTTATATTAATTATTTCCTCAATAATATCCCGTGTTGTCCCCGCAACATGAGTTACAATCGCTCTTTCCTCATGAAGCAAGGCATTTAGCAATGTAGATTTTCCCACATTAGGTTTTCCCACAATAACTGTTTTTATTCCCTCTTTTATTTTTTTCCCCGTATCATAAGAATCTATTAAACGATTTGCCTCTTCATAAACTTCTTCCAAATTATTTCGCAATTCAGCTGGCAATGGATCATCAATGCCTTCCTCAGGATAATCCAGCACAACATTCACATGAGCCGTAATATCAAGCAATGCCTTTTTAAACTGGTTCACTTTATCTCGCAAATCACCTCTTAACTGATCCAGCGATAAAGACACGCTTTTTTCAGTCTTCCCCTGAATAATGTCCATAACCGCTTCAGCCTGTGATAAATCTATTCGCCCATTCATGAATGCCCTTTTTGTAAATTCTCCGCTTTCAGCATGTCTTGCTCCATTTCTTAATACAAGCTCAAGCACCTTTTCTGAAACAAGTGTTCCACCATGGCAATTTATTTCCACAATATCTTCACAAGTATAGCTTTTTGGGGCTTTTAGCCTAACAGCCATCACTTCATCTACTGTTTTTTCTCCATCCTTGATAAATCCGTAATTTAATTTATAAAAACCCAAATTAGCAT
The DNA here is from genome assembly GCF_008327825.1 of Leptotrichia shahii. Taxonomy (NCBI): domain Bacteria; kingdom Fusobacteriati; phylum Fusobacteriota; class Fusobacteriia; order Fusobacteriales; family Leptotrichiaceae; genus Leptotrichia; species Leptotrichia shahii. The sequence goes on from NZ_AP019827.1 coordinate 2,140,097, forward strand.
TTGGGTTCTTTTTAACAAATATTTTGTCCAGTATTTCAAATGATTTATCTCCAGATATTCTTATTATGGCAATTCCACCTTCACCTTTTGGAGTGGAAATCGCCGCAATTGTGTCAAATAACATCTTAAACCTCTATTTCTAAAATCATTTTTCTAATTTTTTTCATCTAGCTTTTTAATAATTAAATATCTTTTTGGATCTTCTCCTACACTTTCAGTTTTCAATCCCTTCATAAATGAGATTTCCTCATGAATGATTCTACGTTCGTGTGATGCCATAGGATTTAATTTTATTGCATTTCCTGTCAATAAAACCGCTTTCCCTTTTTTTCTTGCCAAATCTCTTAATGAATGTTCACGTTTTTCCTTATAGTTATTAGAATCAACAGAAATTTTTAAATGTTTAAATTTTTTAGTTGTGCTTATCAAATATTCTAAACTATTTAAGGCACTTCCCTTTTCCCCAATTAAAAATCTCATATCTTTTCCATCAAGAATAACTAAATATTTTCCATTGTTTTCTTTCTTAATATTTACAATTTTTATATCCAGCCTTATACTTACAATAAATTCCTTAAAGAATCCTCTAATTTTATCTATATTCATATCAGAATGGTTTTCATCATTTTCAAAATTTCCATTTCTGTAGTTCTTTTTATTATTACTATTTTTATTATTTTCTTTCTGTAAGCTATAATTTTTTATGTCTTTTTTTACATCTTTATTTTTATTTTGTATTTTTAATTCTTGTGTTTCTGTTTCTGTCTTGTTAGTTTTTAGTTCAGATTTTTTAACAATCTCAATTTCGTATTCGCCCTTTATATTCACAAATAATATTTTTTTTGGATATTTTAAGACTTTTACTTGATAAGTTTCATCTTCCTTTAGTGTCAAGGAACGGCTTATCATATTTTTAAGCTCTTCCTCATTTTGAGCTTTTAATATTATCTTTTCCATCATCACTTCTTCCTTTCAAAATGAAATATTGCTGAACTAATGATAAAGCCCCTGAAACTAAATAATATAACGTTACTCCTGATGGCATTCTATAAAATATAAATAACATCATAAGAGGCATCATATACAGCATTGTCTTCATTTGCTGATTAGATTCCTGTCCACTCGTTGTATTTGTCATTATTTTCTGTTGAATATAAGTAACACCCACATTTAAAATTGGCAGCAGATTAAATGCAAAGTTTCCTATCATAAACAGTCTATCAGGCTGTTTTAATGTAAACCATAAAAATTTTGCATCTGCTGGAATAGCATTTCCGCTAAAAGCCCAGTATAGTGCCACAAATACAGGCATCTGAATTAATAATGGCAGACATCCTCCTAATGGATTTACTCCACTTTCTCTATAAAGTTCAGCTGTTTTTTGCTGATATTCCTGTGGACTATCTTTATATTTCTCTTTTATTTTCTCAATTTCAGGTTGTAAATCCCTCATTTTTTTCATTGACTTTTCCTGTTTTAATGTCAATGGAAATATAACTATTCTCATTAAAATTGTAACAATTATTATTGCTATTCCATAGTTTCCTACAACACCATATATCGCATTTAAGACATATACGACAAAATCAACTAGTGCTTGTATCTTCATATATTATTTCCTCCACTTTTTTATTTTAACGGATCATATCCACCCTTATGAAAGGGATGACATTTTAATAGTCTTATTATTGTCAAATAGCTCCCTTTTATTGCCCCATATTTTGTAATTGCCTGTCGTGAATATTCTGAGCAAGTTGGATAAAATCTGCATCTTTTCCCAAGATACGGCGAAATACATTTTTGATAACATTTTATCAAAAACAATAATATTTTTTTCATCATTTTATCACCTTGATCATATCCTTTTCAATATCCTTATACTTTAAATTTTTCAAATTATCTTTTAAAATAGATTTGCCTACAAATACATAATCAGTATTTTCTTTAAATTTATCCTTATGTATTTTTACAAATTCCCTAAAAATTCTTTTTATTCTATTTCTTTGAACTGCATTTCCAGTTTTTTTGCTGGCTACAAAGCCAAACCGCTGTTTATTATTTTCTCTTATAAAAATAATAGCATACTTTGTATGCATCTTTTTTGATTTGTTATATATTAATGAAAAATCCTTTGATTTTTTTATTTTATTAATAGACATATTTCTCTTCTTTAAACTTTTTAAGATAAATGAGAGCTTAATAAATATTTAAAATCTTTAAATTTAGGTAAATCTTAAAAAATTTTGGCATATAAAAAGCTCTCCTGTTTATTTAGATATTAATGCTTTTAAAAACCCAGTGTTGAATTTAACACCGGGTTATGCTGATAATTTAGCTCTTCCTTTAGCTCTTCTTCTTTTTAAGACATTTCTTCCGCTTTTATTTTGCATTCTTTTTCTAAATCCATGATCTTTTTTTCTTTTTCTTTTATTTGGTTGATATGTTCTTTTAGTCATCTTTTATCCTTTCTTTTGTATTTTAAAAAAATTATTGTCTTTTGTAAATATTATATACAATATTCAAAAAAAAGTCAAGTTTTAAGCCATTTATATTTAAATTTCAATTTACATTGAATTTATAATTGCTTTTATATATTGTTTAAAAAAGAAAGAATATTTTATTTGTTTGATAACAGCATATACAGGTTTTTTTATTAAGAAGAATTAAGTATCTAGTTACAGCTGGATATTGTAAATTTATAAGAGTATTTTTAATGTTATTTTTCTTTGTTTTGTTTTTTTATATTTTGAATAAGATTGTTTCTATATGTAATAAAGTAAAATTTATAAAATAGATTATAAATATTTTTAGAATTTTATACCTAGTTTTGTTATTCATGTAAAATATACA